>DFEA01000040.1:66459-94403 GCA_002368575.1 Lachnospiraceae bacterium UBA3814
AAGCTCTGACCGTAAAAGATATTGTCGCCGAGTATCAGTGCCACGTTATCACTGCCTATGAACTCCTCGCCTACTATAAACGCGTCCGCAAGCCCTCTGGGCTTGTCCTGAACCGCGTATTTCATGGAGAGTCCCAGCTGCTCTCCGTTACCGAAAAGCTCCCTGAACCTCGGAAGATCCCTCTCCGTGGAGATTATCAGTATGTCCTTGATGCCCGCAAGCATAAGGATCGATAAGGGATAATAGATCATGGGTTTGTCGTATACGGGAAGCATCTGCTTTGAGACCGCAAGGGTCAGAGGGTAAAGCCTGCTGCCTGTCCCGCCGGCCAGTATAATTCCTTTCATAAGTACATTTCCTCGTAATATTTCTGGTAATCGCCGCTCGTAACGTTTTTCATCCAGTCCTCATGCTCGAAATACCATTGTATCGTAAGCCTGATACCGTCCTTAAACATAGTCTCCGGCTCCCACCCGATCTCGTTTTTGATCTTGTCGGGAGCAATGGCGTATCTGAGGTCATGCCCCTTTCTGTCCTTAACATAGGTGATCAGAGAGCTGTTAATATGCGCCCTTCTGGGATCAGTATCAGGAAGCATTTCCCTGAGCGTCTCAATGATGATATTAACGATCTCTATATTCTGCTTTTCATTATGGCCCCCGATATTATAGGTCTCAAAGAGCCTCCCCTTTTCCATGACCAGATCGATGGCCTTTGCATGATCCCTTACATACAGCCAGTCACGGACATTTTTACCCTCACCGTAAACCGGCAGAGGCTTACCGGAAAGAGCATTGTTTATCATAAGCGGGATCAGCTTTTCCGGGAACTGGTAGGGACCGTAATTGTTTGAACAGTTCGTGATATTGGCAGGGAACCTGTAGGTATCCATATAGGCCTTTACCAGCATATCAGACCCTGCCTTGCTGGCAGAGTACGGACTGTGGGGCGAATACGGGGTCGTTTCATAGAAGTAACCGGTCTCTCCAAGGGAGCCGTACACCTCATCCGTCGAAACATGCAGGAATCTCTTTCCCTCCCTGTAGCCTCCGTCAGGAAGCTCCCAGGAGGCCTTCGCCGCATTCAGCATGACCGCCGTCCCCAGAACATTGGTCCTCACAAATATCTCAGGGTCCCTGATGCTGCGGTCCACATGACTTTCGGCGGCAAAGTGAACCACCCTGTCTATGTCGTTATCGGCAAATATCCTCTCTATCGCGTCTTTATCGCATATATCGGCCCTTATAAAGGAATATCCGGGCCTTTTTTCGATATCCCTGAGATTCTCAAGATTACCGGCATAGGTCAGGGCATCGACATTTATTATCCGTATCTCATCACCATATTTCTCAAACATATAGTGTATGTAATTAGAACCGATAAAGCCTGCTCCGCCTGTTACAAGATAAGTTCTCATAAAACCCCTCCGTTATTTATACCCGATATCAAAACTGCTGCCGGTTAATGAAATGTATGACCGGCATATCGCATCCTTTTTGCGATCCGTCAGTCTTTTAATCATAACATTAATAACTGTTTCATGCAAATGCCCTGTCAAGTCTCCTCCTGACATAAATATAGGCAGGGATCAGGAAGGCATCGGCGAACATCCAGGCAAGAGGCGAAGCAAAGCAGGCTCCGGTAAAGCCAAAAAACGGCACGAGCCATATTCCGGCTATCCCTCTTGCGATCATCTCGAGCACCCCTGCAAGTATGGCAAGGAACGGAAAGCCCATCCCCTGTATCATGAACCTTACTATATTCACAAAGGCAAGCAGAATATAGAAGGAGCCCACGATCATTAAAAACCTTCCGGAATTCTCAAGCATCTCCGCATTTGCCGCCGCATCGTCAAGAAAGAGAGCCACCAGATCGAACCTGAAGAAAAAAAGAAGGATCAGGGCAAGCAAAGAATAGGCGATACCAAGGACCGATGCGGCCTTAAGCCCGTCGTCAAGCCTGTCAAGCTTCTTTGCTCCGACATTCTGCCCTCCGTAGGTAGCCATGGTCGCACCGAGAGCGTCAAGGGGACAGCTCAGGAACAGGGAAACCTTGTTGGAGGCTGTTATGGAGGCGACCACTATCGCACCCAGAGTATTGACGCTTGACTGGAGCACCACCGTGCCTATAGCCGTAATGGAGTACTGAAGCCCCATGGGAACTCCCATCCGGCACAGCCTGCCCATACATCTTCGGTCCGGCTTTCTTTCCTCCCTGCCGATATGCATTATGGTGAACCTTTTCATCACCACAAGCATACAGAGCAGCCCGGAAATAAGCTGGGAAAGCACGGTGGCAAGCGCGGCTCCCGCGACACCCATTTTAAATGTGACAATAAACAGAAGATCCAGTCCTATGTTTAAAAAAGAAGAAATTATCAGGAAAATAAGAGGCGTCCTGCTGTCTCCTATCGCCCTTATCATGCTTGACAGAATGTTGTAAAGGAAGGTAGCCGGTATCCCCAGAAATATTATGAATATATAGGAAAAGGCATAGTCCATTATATCCTGCGGTGTACGAAGAAGGATCAGCATCGGTCTGCACAGGACGGATACGATAATGGTCATCACGACGGAAAATATGGCGGAAAGATAGTAGGAATTGACCAGGTTCCTTTTAAGCCCCGTTTCATCCTTTGCACCGAAGGTATGCGAGACCGGGATCGCAAAGCCCCCGCATACCCCCATACAGAAGCCTATGATCAGGAAATTGATGCAGCCCGTCGAGCCCACTCCCGCCAGTGCCTTTACCCCGAGAAAGCGTCCTACGATCATGGTGTCCACGAGACTGTAGAACTGCTGAAAAAGGTTGCCTAACAACAATGGAAGGCAAAATCCCGATATAAGCCGCATCGGACTTCCTGTTGTAAGATTTTTTGCAGTGCTTTTCATTAATTATCCTCAGAACCTGTAAAGCAGATACTGTCCGTAGGTTCCCACATATTCCATATCAAACCCGGACAGATCCCAGTATATGTTTTCGCCGTCGTCTATAAGCTTCACATCCCGTGTGATCTGCTTATATTCCTCAGAGGCGCTTCTGTCCCCCGCAAAATCCGCCTGCTCCGTATATCCGTCAAAATTAAGGTCATGGCCTCCGAAGCGGTGGTAAACCGAATCGAATAAAATATAATCCACCTCATTCTCTTTTGCAATATCTTTAATAAAACCAAGATCCGGAGCCTCGGTCTGCATCTGGTCGCAGGCCTTAATGAACTCCCTCCTTGCGGGGATCACCCTTAAAATGGTGGCATCCTCCCCATAGAGAAGCTTTATGTCCGTTGAATACTGCCGGAAAACATGAGCCGTCTCGTAGGGAACTATAAGCCTTGCCCCGCCCTCCTTAAGCACCTCGTCCGCAACGGCAAGAAGAGGTCCGGGAAGCTTGTAAAGATTTTCGGATTTTTGAAAAACATTGTTATTTATCTTGAATTCACCGCAGAAGGCCAGTATCACAGCTGCGGCGGCTATGGCGGCAAGCCTTTTGTAAGTACCGTCGAGCGTGCTTATAAAAAGGGTAAAGCCAAGGGCTATTATCAGGGACGGAGTAAGAGCCCAGAAGGTCCTGGCCCTGGTCTTGTCATCCAGTCCCAGATCCGTAAGGCTTTTTATAAAGGGAAGAAGGAAATAGATCACAAAAAGCATTAAAAGCGCGGGATACACGATATTTATCCTGAGCTCACGAAAGCCTCCGTCCTTTTTCTGAATAAAGGCAAGGATGAAGACCGTGACAAAATATACCCCGATATACATCGCGGTAGAGGTATATTCGTTATGAAGATGTATGATATCTAAGACAAACTCCTTTAAAAATCCCACTCTTCTCCTCCGGGGTCAGATATGAACCAAATTACGCCTGTAAGCTTTGAGGATCCGCCTTCAACCTTACAGCCTGTACATCGCCTTAAGAATGTATTGTCCATAAACCAGACAGAAAAGATCCGGCAGGATCGTGCATCCCATGATCACAAGGGAAGCGGGGCTCCTCATTGCACAGGCCTTGACAAAGGAATACGCAAGGGTCATTACAGCCGCTACGATAGCGGCCGTTCCGCTCAACAGACAGCAGTCCAGGTTTATTATGAGAAGCAGAAGTATATCCTGCGCCTTTATTCCGTTTTCAGGCCTGATCCTTAAAAAGGCATAAAACAGAAGGGGCAGGAATACCGCCTCCGCTATCGATCTTCCCTGCCATATTATGTTTAAAAGCGTGTAGCCGGGAGCAAATTCCGATTCAAAGGAAAACAGCATTATCACAGACAGCAGCAGAAGAAAGATCCACGTCTTCTGTCTGTCCCTGTTAAAGAGCGTTATCCCCGTGAGGTAAAATACCGCGTAGCTCAGGGGAATAAGAAAGACCGGCAGCACCGTGTGCGACAGGACAGCGGGATTTAAAGCAGTAAGGTCGCTTAACATTCCCAGAAAAACCGGGTAGGGGGATGCCGCGTCCTTTCTCATCTCTCCCACCGGCACTCCCTTGGGTATACCGTCATAGCCTCCGGTAACCTCCCCGGTCAGGGGGTTTACGGAAAGCATGGTCCCCTGCTGTGCCACCTCAAGAGCCTCACCCACAAACCTTGCGTCGTCCGCATCCATATGCATGGTAAAGACCACAAGGGCGGTCTGAAACACTATAATAAAAATAGCCGCGGCCATCACGGTAAGGGTGAGCCTGTTCTCCCTGTCCCCTCTCCATAAGGCACCTGATCCCTCACGGGAAAACAGGCTTTTTACCGTCTTAACGGATAAAGGGACCGACATCGCGCACAGTACAGCGATACAGGCGATAAAGGACCACTTGAGTACCGCGTAGGGAGCCCTGAAAAAGATGAGCGGCACCGAAAGGAGGCAGAATACCGCAAGCTCCAGGGCATAGCCGAAGCTTATGCGCCCCGCAATACCGGTAAACTCCCCGCTCCTGTAAAGGAGACTCTCAAGGTTTCCCAGAATAAAGGGGATTACAAGCATCCATATAAATACCAGGACAATATTGATACCTTCTATCACCTGACCTCCTTACCGTGCCGATCCTTTCAGCCTTCCAGGCGGATCATTTCCGGTCTGTGCCGCTGTTCTTTTTTACCACATATTTATGAAAGCCCGCTTCCTCTCCCGCCTCTTCCAGCCGGTAGCTGTCCGGGTAATGCTCATTCAGGCAAAGGAGCTTTTTGTCAGCGTAAACATTGTCGACCAGTATGACCCCTTCACCGCCTGTTCTTAAAGCGTGATAAGGGTCCCTGTAGCCGTAGCCTGAAAGCAGCCCGTCTGTCAGGGGAGAATTAACATACCAGCTTCCCGCGAGCACGAAATTATCAAGGCTTCCCTCCCGAAGCGGCCTGAACACGTCATATTTACAGCTGTTCTGGAAGGTAAAGGTATCGGCGACATAAAGCCTTTCCTTATCCTTACTGACAGCGCTTAAAAACTCCTGATAGGCCGGCTCATTCCTGTAAAACGCGTTTCTTTCAAAATGATTTCCGAGGAAGACGGCAATTACTGAGGCTGTAACGATCCCCAAAAGGATCCCGGGGAATTCTCCTTCACTCTCTTCCTCCCCTGACATGTCCTCTCCGTCCGTGACGCTTATCTCATACAGGGCCGCGTAGATAAAGACCGTAAATGCGGCGTAAACTATCCTGTGGGACCATCTTCCGCTGTATTCATAAAACACCAGGATAAAGCCAAGCGCAAGGAGCATAAGCACAAGGGGAAGAAAGCCATACCCAAAGTCAGCTGTGCGCTCACGCGGGCACGCCGCACGCTTTTTGGCTATACTCCGCACATAAAAGCCCGCCATGATCACAACACCCAGAAAGCAGGGGTTAAGGGACAGAACGTCGTCATAAAGATGCCTTGCAAATGCCTTTGCCATCGTAAGATCGAAGGCCCTCGCCTTTGCAAAGGGGGAGTCAAGCACCTCCTCCATCTTCTCCTTTGTAAACACCTCCCTGTCCCCGAACTGCCAGGTCAGGAAGAGCAGGGCGTCATTTTCGGATATGCCAAGCTCCTCAAGCTCCGCCGCGTGGGCTCCGTAGTCCAGAAGGTCATATCTGTAGTCGATGAGCTCGGTCCTTGTAGCATTGTAGGCAATAAAGCTTTTCCATCCGGGATCGCCTCCATAGGCAAGACCGTTAACAATGTAAAGGAGCGCTATAACGGCAAATGCCGGGGCAAGTGCCCTTACCCAGCTGATAAAAAGGGCGGCGATGCGGCTTCGGTCAGCCGAAAGCCTCCTTAAAAGCCCGGCGATGAATATCACCAAGGCAAATATCGAAGCAAGAAGAAAGCCATCCTGTCTCAGTGCATATCCGAATATCAGAAGGACCGACCCGGCTATGCTCTTCGCCGTCCCGTGCTTTGAAGCCGTCCCCTTGCCCCGGGCAAAATCACCCGTGAGCAGGAAATATCCGCAAAGGCACACAAACGCCGAGGTCTTTGAGTACTGAAGGCTTACATACAGCTCATAAAAGGTACATAAAAGCACCACCACGCACAGCCCTTTCCCCCTCCGTGAGGAAGCATTCATATATGTAACGGCCAAAAGTGCCAAAAAAACAGCCGCATACTGAAGGACACAATGCCACCTTATCGTGGGGATTATCGTATACAGGACATTCAGGAGCCACCCGTACGCTATATTTGTATATATCAGAAAGGGACTTCTTTTTCCGAAGGCTCCCTCAGCGATCAGCGCTAACGACAGATCGTCATTTTCCTCAAAAAAGGGCCTGAAAAGAAACAGCGCCGCCAGAAGAAGCACGATATTTACGGCCAGTGTAAAGTCAAGCCGGTCTTCAAGGATCGATCTTATACGCTTCATGCCACCTCCCGGTCACAGCACAAGGAACGCACCGGCGGGGATCATATACATCAGGATGACAAGGATCCCCCACAGGACCAGATATGCCGGAGTAAGCCATTTTTCCGTATCCCTGCTCATTACCTCTAATTCCCTTTCCACGACGGTGATCCTTCGTTTCCTTATGACTATGATGGCGCCAAGCACCGATGCCGCCACTAAGGACAGCACTATGCCAAGTCCCATCCCGGAGGGGAAGAAGGACATCTCGTATTTATTTTCCCCTGTATACAGAGGAACGGCGGTGAACAGACCTCCATAGGAATACAGGATATCCGATTTCTTGCCGTTGACCTTAAGGCTCCAGCCCTCATCGAAGGCTATCGGAAGAAGCATAACCGTGCTTCCCGCCGCCTCAGACACCGATGCCTTAAAGGCTATGCTGCGTTTTCCTGCCTTGATATGACTGCTGTATTCGCCTGTCTCCTGCGCCGCTTCCCCGGTCTGCTCCACAAGCTCCAGGGCAGGCTCATTGTAGGCCGCGTAGGAATCGCAGAGAGCCTTCAGCCTGTCAAGATCCAGCTCAAAAAGGTTTACCGGATAGTCCGGTCCCTTTTCCGTATCGACATCTACCGTCACCGTAACGGTCTCATCCTCATAGGTTCCGAGACAGATAACATTGTTATTAAAGTGAGCGGGGTATGAAAGGTTCAGAGGCTCCTTTATCGAAGGAACCGGGATCTCCCTTAAGCCCCTGTCGTCGGAGACCGTAACGGTGATATTCTTATCCTCCATATCGGTCGTGGAGGAATTGAAATACAGGGTCTTTTTGCCCCTGACCTGTGCGTTTATAAGGTAGCGCTTTACCGTGGGGGAGACCTCGGTCACCGTGAGGCTGCTGTCCTCATCGATAAGCTGACCGTTTCTGACCTTAAAGACCGATATCTCCTGCTCGTACTCATTGTCCGCGCCGGTAAGGGCCCTGTACATCTGGTTCTGAAGGCTTACAGGGTTTCTGTTCTCAAGCTCCGAATCAAACATGGCATTTGAATACAGCACCACCCCGAAGGGCAGAAAATACCGGCACTTGTACCAGGTATATTCCATGGTTTCCCCGGTATCGGCATCGACGACTATCTCCGCTGAAGCGACCTTCTTATAAAGCTCCTCATCCTGAGGCACGCAGGATATAACATCCCTTATCCCGATGAGGGCGTCGGTAAAGGCTGTCCCTCCCGCATCCAGGATCCTGGTGAACTGAATGCTGTAGCCCCACTCCGAAGCGCTTTTCTGAAGGCTCCCCGGAATGATGTGGGTCCAGTTTGAAAGCGCGGGAGTCTCAAGGACAAGGCTGTAGTTGGCATTCAGGCTTTCATCGGGATTCTTTATCCTGTAGAGCCTCCCCTCCGGAAGCTCAAACTCCTTCCGCAGCTGCCTGCATATACTGATATAATCGTTCTCCTGCTCGGGTTCCTCCGCATACCCCGTGACAAAGGCGGGCTTGCCGTACATAAGGAAGCCGTAGCAGAGAAGCTCGGTGCAAAGTATCATTAGCGTCAGCGTATAATGTGCCCCGTTATCCCAGAAAAAGATGACGACATAGCCTGCAAAGCTTAAAAGCATCATGAGGGCGGTGATATGGAATACGCTCCTTAGCTCCATCCCGGGATGCCGTCCGTAGAGGAACACGAAGGCGGCAAACAGGATACCCGAAATTACCAGCCCGTAGATCGCGTGCTTATCGGGCTTTTCGTCAAACATCCGCTCGGCATACATGCAGGCAAGCATGGCAAAGCAGAAATTAATGATAAATCCGTTCCTTATGGGATACTGGATATAGGAGCCGAAATGCCAGCACAGGTTGATGCCCTCAACAAAAAGCTCCGCTGTCATAAGTATGATGAGGCTTATGGAGAAGAACCTGAGCCTCCTGTTTTTCCATACCCGTATCAGTCCCGTGAAGATCACCGCAGAGGCAAAGGCGATATTGAAAAGGGTCCACCATCTGGTCGTATAGGCGGGATTGGTCTGCCTGATTATCTCAATATATTTTTCTATTAAATTACCGCTTCCCGAATTCCCGTTTGCAAACCTTGAGGAGGCCAGGATCTGGCGAAGCTGCGGAATGACGATAAAGGAGGACAAAAGCAGGGAAAGCCCGGTGGAAAAGCCCAGCTCAAGCATATAGGTCCTTGTTCTTTTTTCCTTCGGAGCATAGAGCCTGTCGGCCAGGATCCTTAAGCCTGTATACAGGAATATGAACAGGATGATCACAAAGCCCAGATAAAAGCTGCTTATGACCGAAAGGGCAAGGGTGAGCACATAGCCCGTTATCCTCCCTCCATGCATCATCCTGTCGTAAAAATACATGATCAGCGGAAAAAATACCGCTATGTCCATCCATTTGTTTTCCATATAAAGCATCAGGACAAAGCCGCAGAAGGCATAATTCACCGACAGGAAAACATTGAAGAAATACGGCGCCCTGAACCTTTTGGTCAGATAAAAATACATCGTAAGGGTCATTCCCAGTATCTTTATCAGCTGGAAAAAGGACAGGCTCTCAAGAAGATAGTCCCTGGGAACCAGAAGAAAAAACAGGTTGAACGGACTGAGCCCGCTGCAGCCCGAGGTCACCACTGACATATTAAGCCCCAGGGCGGAATAGAAATTAAAGAAGAACGAGGTCTTCCCGTGGAGCATATCATGGATATGATAATACAGAGGCGCGATCTGCTGGGACAGATCATAATAGTCTATGGTCTTATCCCCGAAGGGAAAAATATGCTTTGTAAACAGTATGATGCAGTAAAGCACAAGGGTGATGAGCACAGGACACATATACCCGGGCATTTTCCCCGGGGCTTTTTCAGCAGCTCCTCCGCCCTCTGAGGGCACCTCTCCCCCTGTCTGGTCCCATGAGACAAGGCTTTTTTGAAGCTTCCCTCTTACAGAACTGACAAAAGATTTAAAATTACCGAAAAACCACATGAAAACTCCTTCTGCTCCCTGCCTGCGCCGATTTTTTTAGAAAATCGTGCGCTTACATTATACCGTGCAGCTGACCGAGAGCTTCATAAGCAGTCATGGGTAGCTCAGAGTCCGTAAGCTCTCCCCCGCTGTAGAGAGGATGAGCCATTATCTCAATATTTTCCGACATGCCAAGCCTTTCAAGCCTTGCCGGATCGTTCCCCGTAAATTCCATCAGGTCCTTAAAGGATCCGAAGTATCCTACCCGGTGAGGACAAAGCTTTTTTACTCCCCTGTTATAAAGCCCCTTGTATATCCTGTTTAATATACTGCCTCCGCGATACAGATTTCTGCTCAACCTTATGTAGGTAAAGCCGAACTCGCCGCATAATCTTTTAAGTGCCAGAAACACCGGATAATTCGTGTGTACATGGTGATGCGAGTCTATATGAAGCTCTGAAAACCCAAGCTCTGAAAACCTTTTGAGCTGAGCCCTGAACTCTCCCTCTATCTGGCTGATGCTCAGACTGTCCATATACAGCCTGTATTTTGTATTGTGGTAAAAGGCCGCGTTAAACCTGCCGTCGGCCGAACAGATGAGAGGATTCCCCCGTATCTCCCGACTCAGGGGAAAGCCCTCCGTAAGGTTCAAGTGAAGCCCTACCCTGTCGCGAAAGCCGTTTTTTTCCGACAGCTCAAAGGCCTGAGCGGCCGCCTCCATGTTTACCATAACAGTGGTATGGTCTGTATATCCCTTTTCGAACGCTTCGCATATGGCACGGTTTGTCTCACTGTTCCTCCCGAAGTCATCCGCGTTTACAAAAAAAGGCATGATCCCCTATAATCTCCAGTACAGGTACCCTTGTGCAAGTATCTCATCTTTCTCAAGCACCGATTTTATATCTATGATGACCCTTTCGGAATTGGGCGACTGCCCGAAAAAGGCGGCCCATTCCTTAAGCCCTCTCTCCCTGTATTCCTTGTGCGCAACGCTTATTACAATGCAGTCGGCGTCCCTTACGGCTCCCTCATCCGTGAGCTCATAACCGTAATTGGCGTAAAACTCCGTTCTGTCCGCCCATTTATCGGAAAGCACGGGATTTATCCCGTAGGCCTCAAGATATCTTACGATGTCTATGATCTTTGAATTCCTTACATCGGGACAGTTTTCCTTAAAGGTCACCCCGAAAAACACGACCCTTGAATTCTTCACGCTTTTCCCGGAAAGCACCAGCTGCTTTATTATGTTCTCCCCGACGAAGGCGGGCATATCGTCATTGATCTGGCGCCCTGCGGTAATAAGCCTTGAATGGTACCCTAGCTTTTCCGCCTCATAGATAAAATAATAAGGATCCACCCCGATGCAGTGTCCGCCCACAAGCCCTGGCTTAAAGCCCAGAGCGTTCCATTTGGTATCCATCGCATCGATAACTTCCTTGGTGTCTATGCCCATTCTGTCAAAGGCCATGGCCAGCTCGTTTATAAAGGCTATATTGATGTCCCTCTGGGAATTCTCCACCACCTTTGCGGCCTCCGCGACCTTTATGGAGCCGGCCCGGTGGACGCCCGCTTCTATTATGAGGCCGTAGACCCCGGCTATGTCCTCAAGGGTATCCTCATCCATTCCGGAGACCACCTTTTTTATGTTTTCGAGCCTGTGCAGCTTATCTCCGGGGTTTATCCTTTCCGGAGAATACCCCACCTTAAAATCGGTACCGCATTTTAAGCCCGATTCCTTCTCAAGGATGGGGACGCAGACATCCTCTGTGACGCCGGGATAAACCGTCGACTCATAGACAACGATCGAGCCCCTTGTAAGATTCTGTCCGAGGAGACGGCTTGCGGACTCCACGGGACTTAAGTCCGGTGTCTTGTCCTGATTGACCGGCGTGGGGACAGCCACGATATAAAACACTGCCTCCCGAAGCCTTGAGGGGTCGTCCGTGAAATCCACCGTTGTTTCGGATATCACCCTGTCGCCCACCTCAGCCGTGGGATCCTTTCCTTCCTTATATTTCCTTATCTTCTCGCTGTTAAGATCAAAGCCTATGACCGCCGTTTTTTTGGCAAAGGCGACCGCAAGAGGCATTCCCACGTAACCGAGTCCTATTACGGCAAGCTTTTCCTTTTTATCCCTTATGGCTTCAAATAAACTCATCAGTCTCCCGCTCCGGCAGAGCTACAGTTAACGAAACGGCTCCGTTTCCTGTGCCTTTAATTTAATGATTATAATACATCCCGGCTATTATTTCCAGTATGATATTACTGCGGCCTCATCACACCGCAAACAAAAAGGCTATGGATCCTTTTACGGATCATAGCCTCTTGTTTCACCCGATATACTGAATGTTCAGATACCAAAGGGATTTGAAGGGATGAGCTGTGCCTCCTGAAGCTCCTTGATGGTCACATCCTTAATATATGCCTCAGGATTTCCCTGTGTATGAGCGTAATGGCTCTTTAAGCTGTTCCACTGTCCCGCCGTAAGCACTACCGATGTACCGGTCTTATCGGTAAAGGTCACATTGCCATTATCATCGACCGGATATCCGTAGGAGGTTGTTCCAACCACTCTTCCTCCGCTGACCCCTTTAAGCTCGTCATCGTTTATTGCATTAACCGCCATTTTTGATCTCCTTCCTTTATTAATTACTTATTGACTTGTTTTCATACATTGTATTATACGTTCCTCAAACAAAAATGGCAAAAAAATTTTCATGACAGTTTACCCGCCCAACCGAAGCATTTTCTGCATAAGTGTAAACACTATGAGGGGGACCACCTGAAAAAGCACGCGATTTCCCGAATCCCCGACATTATCCTGAAGAGGATCCCCTCTTGCAAAGCTTACAGCCAGTGTCAGCAGTATATAGGCCGCCACAAAGGAGTCCACGGCGGAAAGCCCCGGCCTTTCCCCGTCGATAATATCACACACGATAATGATGATCACCGCGCTGAGAACGAATACAGGAAATACCCCCCACCCCGACATCCCGGTAAGATTTTTGAAAAAGGCCTCGACATCCTGTGTAAACAGTGTTCTGTCCTTAAGGAAAAGAAGGAGGTTTAAGACGGCAAGCCCGACAGGCAGTATCCGCTTCATATTCCTGTCGCAGAAAGCTGTGAGCTTCCCCTCCGGCAGGACAAAATAGAACAGGACAAGGAGCATCGCGGCCATCTGAAGGGCAGCCTTTGTTTCATTCAGAAAGGTATAGGGAGCGTCAACCGTCAGAAAGACAAAAACCCTGTAATAATACATTCCGTAGAGAAGGCTGCAGGGAATGAGCACAAGGCAGGCAAGCACCCTCATGGTCCCCCGCGGGATCACTCTTAACACCCTGTCCTTATCCTTTTCCCGCGGCTGTACGCAAAAGGACAGCATAACGCAGAACAGAAGGATAAGAAGAGCCACCGCCATCCCCTCCATCCTGAAAAACGAAAGTGTGACGAAAAGCAGGGCAAGGACCGGCAGGTCTTCCGGCGTTTTTTCCCCCGAGCGTGTGAAGCAGTAATATGCCATAAACACACCTATGAAAAGGAATTCCATAAAATACATATTGGACATCGCCCATTTGGATATAATGAGGAAGGGCTGGGCCGTAACAAGGAGCATAAGGCCTGTAAGGACCCTGTCAAGACAGGTCCGCCCGCAGATCATGCCCCTCTGTCCCCTTGCCGTATCGTAAAGAGCAAAGGAGAAAATTATCAGAAAATTGATATTTAACGCAGTCTGGAGCCCAAAGGATTCATTAAAGCCGAACATAAACGGAAGGGTCCCGAAAAGAGCCGACCCCGGGGCCACATCCGTAAGAAAGGTATCGTAGCTGCTCTTAAGGAAGCCGTATTTTACCAGCGCTCTTGAGTAAAGCGAGTAATGGTACATGGAGTCATTGGATACGGTAACGGATATAAATCCGCTCGTCGCAATCAGGGCTGCAGCCAGAACGAGGGCTGTGACGGATAAAAGAAACCGGACGGAGGGCAGCTTAATATACAAAAGGTACGCCCTTTCAGCACCTGAATACTCCTTTATGCGGGAGAGCCCTTTACTGCTCCCCGGGGCAGCAGAAATGCTTCTCCTTAAAAGCACCGACATAAGGTATGAAACAGAAAGCAGCAGAAAAACGGTGATCAGAATATTTACATGGGTAAGCCTTATATGAAAAACCAGCAGAAACATTCCCGAAAGGATGTAGAGGCAAAGCCCGCAGGGATAGGACAGCAGCACAAAGGCCGCATCGCTTAAGCTCCTTTTTACGAGCAGGATAAAAACGAGCCCCAGAAAAAATAACGCTGTTATTGTAAGCGCCTGGGCCGTAAAATATTCAGCTTTATATTCCTTAAGGAAGCCTGAAAGCCACTCCTCCATCACCGAACGTTCTCCTCATAGTAAGCCTTTGTCATAACATAAAAGTTATCCCCCTCCGGAAGCTCCTCCGGATTTTCCCATAAGACCACCAGCTCATCGGAGGAGCCTATGTCCTTCCCCTCAGAGTCCTCGGAGATATTCAGGTATACGGCTATCTCCGGAAGGTAATCGCAATAATACCAGTAATAATTAAAGAAATTTCCTATTTCATCCTTAAATTTCGAGCAGATGAAGGAATACCTGAACATATCATTTGCGGGGCCGAGCCTTTCAAAATCCTTTTTCCCTTCATCGGAAAGCATTGTCCCGTTCATCCCCTCGTCCTTTACGACCTCAGCGCCTGCAAGCCTTAAGTAATTTAAGTCATTAGCCGCGTGGTAAAAACCGTAAAGCCAGTTTTTCCCGTACTTTTCGGCCTCTTCAAAGTCCTCAAACCTGTCGTCCTTCGTATAAACAGTCTTACCCTGAAGGATCAGGGGAAGAAGGCTGTCCGGATATTCCCCGCTCTCAAGGAACTCCCTCTGGAAAAAGCTCTGATCTGTCGGTCTGTAGAAATCGACTATCGTGCCCGCGAACCTGAAGTTATAAAAGGCGCTGAACAGGATAACGATAATAAGATACCCCGCGATCACCTGTCTCCTGTATTCCTTTTTAAGCACAAGCAAAACGCAGACCAAAACGGTAACAGCGCCGATAAATACTGCCTTCATATTTTTAAACCTTCATCAGCTTCCTGACATCAGACAAAAGCTCCCGAAGCACCCGTCTGTTTATAATAAGGTGTACCGTCATTGCAAGCGCTCCCAAAGCAGCGGATACCGTAAGGCTGTCCCCGTAAACCGTAGCGCAGGCCGCATAGGCACAGTAAAGCACCAGAGAGCTTATAAGGCTCTTGAGATCGTATCCGACCCTGTAGCACCTTTCCGAAAAAAAGGTCCCGATGAAAAAATAAAGGATATAGGTAAGCGCGGTCGAAAGCGCGGCCCCGACTCCCCTGTACCTCGGCACCAGCAGGGTATTTCCCGCAAGGTTACAGACTATCGCCGCCAGTGAGGCGTAGTTAAAGTAAATGGTCTTTCCCGTAAATTTGATGCCCTGCCCCGACATCTCAAAGAGGATGCTCAGAACGGGCATAAGGGTAAGAAAGGGGATGATACTTACGGCATCCCTGTAGCTCTCTCCAAGGATCAGCACTATCACGCCCCTGAATATGGTTATCAGAAAAGCGGCGCTCATGCAAAGAAACTGCACCTTGTCAAAGACCATCTTGAAAAAGGCCCTGCATACCTCCCCGGTCTCATTTTCATATTTCTCCATCGCTATCGGGGACCAGAACGCCACATAGGTGATCTTAAGCGTAAGTATCACGGACATTATCTGCATCGCCGAGGCATATATCCCCGTTTCCGAAAAGTCGTTAAATATCTTTATCGACCACTTATCCATGGAGGACAGCAGCCATTCCATCAGAAGGGTCGGCACGAAGGGTATGCCGTACCTTAAAAGCTCCTTATCGGCAACGGTATGGGGCAGGCGCTCTGCCCCTCTCCCAAGCCGCTTAAACCTTATCCCGAGAAAGACCGTCACTATGATAAGAGGCAGGGTCATCGCATATAAGACCACCCTGAAATCATCCCCGAGGATCAGGACAAAGGCAATGATAAAAATAATATACAGGACCTTTGACAGGATATTCAGATTGGAATAGAGCTTTCCGTTCTGCTCCATCCTTATATTCAGGAACAGAAAGCGCTCAAAAACGGAGGTTATGACATAGGCTGCCACCAGAGCCGTGATGTCGCCGCTGCTCCTTCCGAAAAGAAAGCCGTTTAAGGGACGGGAAAACACGACATATATCCCGGAAAGGATCAGTATAAGGACAAAGGGGAGCCTTACGCAGCGTAAAAACAGGGTTCTCCTGTCCACCCCCTCCTTGTAAAAATATCTGATATAGGACTGGTCAAGCCCAAGAATGGCAAATATATAGATGATGGAGACCGCGGATGTAAACATTGCGGTCCTTCCGTATTCATCCGTTGACATTATCCTTGTTATCAGCGGAAGAGAGACAAAGCCCAGCAAAAGCACCACGAAATTCCCGTAGAAAAATTCTATAAAGCTTCCCAGAAGGCCTCTTTCCCTTTTTTTATCCTTTTCTTCCATAAAACGCGTTTATTATTCTGTCATACAGCAGAGCATGCTTTTTAACATGAGTCCGTAACGTATAATTCTCAAGATATCTGCGGTAAAAGAATTCCCTGTCCGAGGAAAGCTCCTCCTCATCCTCGGAAAGCCTCTTTATCCTGTTCACGAAAAGCTCAGGGGTCTCCTTTGTATACAGGTTTTCCTCCTTTGCGACTACCTCACGAAGCCCTCCCGCCTTGGTGGATACAACGGCGCACCTTCTGCTCATTGCTTCCACGGCCGCCTTCCCGAAGCTTTCAAACACAGAGGTCATTACAAATACATCTACCATATAGTAATAATCGGAGATCTCACTCTGTGAAAGATCCTGCATATAGATAAGACCTTCCTCTCCGACGGCCTCCGTGATCCCTTTTCTGATGCCTTCACATATCAGCGCATCCTTTTTTTCATAAACCGACAGCACCAGCGCCACCTTAAATACGACCCCGGCCTCCTTAAGCGCCCTTACAAGCACCGGCGCAAGGTCCCAGTCCTTTTCCTCCGAGATCCTTCCCGCAAAGCCCAGGACAAAGTCCTTTTCCGAAAGACCGAAGCGCTTGCGCATAAGCTCCCTCTTTTCAGGATCATAATGTGAAAAGGCTTCTCCTATGGTATTCGGTATCACGGTGATCGAAACGGGAGGCCGTTCCTTTAGCCAGAGGTCTCTGTTAAACCCGGTAGTGCAGATCATTTCTCCCGCGTGCTTAAGTATCCTTCTCATAAGGAACCTGGTGTGGCTCCTGTAGCCGTAGCAGAGCCCCCTGTCCGTGTATACAAAGGGATAGCGGGAGAGAAAGGGAAGCCATCTTATGAAGCCGAAGGTCAGAAGCGATTCAGACATCGAGACATGGATAAGCTCAGGCTTTTCCCTGTTTATAAGCCGGGCAAAGGAAAGCATCCTTGTAAAAAGATTAATAAGCCTTTTAAATAGTACATCCTCCCTGTTTTCAAGGGCTTTATACTCAACTACCTTAAACGGATAGTCCTCCGGCCTTTTTTTTAGGAGCGAGGGGCAGATCACGACCGGCTCATATCCGGCTTCGTCCGCTCCTTCCTCCTTCCCTTCCCCCGAAAGGCTCACAAGCCCCCTGCACAAGGTCTCGGTGGACATCTGTCCGCCTCCCGGAAGATCGATCGGATATTCCATTAAGTATACAATCTTTTTTTTCATAAGGGCTGCGATCCGCCTTCTTTGTCTGCGCCGGTCTGCCTGCAGATCGTGCGCTTAGGAGCGAACCTCGGTTCGCTCCGATCCGTTCGGTCCCCCGAACGGATCATTTCCTTGTACCAGTTGTTTTTAAGTATCTCCGCCCTGCTGCAGGGTCCGCTTTCAATTGAGGTATCCCTTCCCCGGGACAGATCCTCATACAGGGTGAGCACATTTTTCGCGGCGGTCATTTCGTTCCATTCCCTGTGCATGAGGTCATAGGCATTTGAACCGTACCGCTTTACAAGCTCCGGGTCCTTAAGCAGAAGCTCAAGCTGCCTTACCAGGCTCTCAAGCCTTCCGCTCTCGTATAAAAGCCCTGTTTCCCCGTGCCGTACAAGCCAGGGCGCCGCTCCGGGCGCATGGCTCACCACACAGGCACAGCCGGCATTTAAGGCCTCATAGATGACCGAGCCCCAACCCTCTAAAAAATTTGAGCTCATGACATAGATCTTATGCTCCGCCATCCTTTCCCTGGCCTCCCCCGGAGACAGAAAGCCTTCAAAGCTGACTATATCCCCAAGTCCGAGACTGTGACAGAGCCTCTCCACCCTGCTCCTGAGCTTTCCGTCTCCGACAAACCTGAGCCTGAAATCATAGCCCCTGCTTCTTAAAACAGAGGCCGCCCTGACCACTAAATCAGGTCCCTTGAGCTTAAGCATCCTTCCTTCCCAGAGGATCGTGGCAAGCCCCCTGTCTCCGTAGCTTTTAAGGGCTGCCTCCTCCTTCCGCTCAAAAAGCTCCTTTACATCATATTCCAAATGCTTTGGAAAATATCCGAATTTATATATCTTTCCCGGATAGCTGTCAAACATTTTTTTATAATCCCAGGCGGCATACGCGCTTGCCGCCAGGATATATATCCTCTTTTTTCTGTTCCTCACATGAAGATGAAGATATTTTACGGTAAGCCTGGGGATAAAGAACTTGATAAAGCCTTCCTTGAGCGGTCTTTCCGAATACCGAAAAATGATCCTGTCCCGCTTGAGCCTCTCCTCGATAAACCTCTCCGGTGCGGTTCCCATGATCACAAGGTCGCTGCTTACCGCAAGCTCCATTGCCCTCTCCTCCTGCTTTCTTCCCTCATAGGTCCGAAGGATATAGGGCTTACTCTCCTCTCCCCAGCCCATTTTTTCCCTGAAGCCCTCCATGGGCTCGGTCTCCACAAAGGTAAAGCCCTCCCCCAGAAGACTCCTAAAGCTGTCACAGAGCGCCTTCTGATGATGATTGAAATAATTTGAAAAAAAGGTAAGTGTCGAAAGCCCCATAATCACCCTACGATCAGTTTTGCAAGCTCCACCCCGAAGCATTCAAAAAAATACAGGGGAGAATAACCGTTCTCCCTGTATATCCGGTATTTTATCATACACCTTGAAAGAGCCTTTTTTATATTTCTTTCGTGGCTTTTGCCGTTCATCCTGAAATTCGCAAGCACCCTGTTCTCAACAGCCGTCCTTACTCCCGCCTTCTTAAGCCTCAGGATAAGCTCGTAATCATCGTGAATAGTTTCATTTCTGTACAGGTATCTGCTGTAGATATCGGCGGTTATGAAGGTAGTGGGATGGTTCCAGTCGCGGGACGTGGCATAGCGTCTGTTTCTTGCCCTTTTTATAAAGCTTTTGCCGTTTGGAAGATGCATCCTTAAATCTGCGTAAAACAGCTCGAAATGAGTCCTGTCATAACAGCGGCTGACCGTTTCAAGGGCCTCCCTCTCATACCAGTCGTCTGAATTGATAAGGCCTATGATATCACCCCTTGCGGCTCTTATGCCCTTATTCATGGCATCATAGATGCCTTCGTCCCTTTCTGTTATAAAAACAAATTCTATGCCCTTCTTTATAAAGCTGTCCCTGTAGGAACGGACTGTCTCGGCCGTGCCGTCGGTCGAGCCCCCGTCGACTATGATATATTCAAAGGGCGGAAGCGTCTGTGCAAGCACCGATTCTATGGTGTCCCTTATGGTTGGGGCGCTGTTTAAGCACACCGTGATAATACTGAACCTATTCATCCCTCTTCTTTACAAAGGCCTCCGTGGAATCCTCCGCCTTAAACAGCACCATTACGGTCTGGAACAGTATCTGTATGTCCTTGAGGATACTGTAATTCTCGATATACAAAAGATCCAGCATAAGCTTGTCCCTTGAGCTCGTATTGTATTTCCCGTATATCTGGGCGTAGCCCGTAAGCCCCGCCTTCATCCTTAATCTGTATACAAATTCCGGAAGCTCTCTGGTATATTTTTCCACGTTCTTTAACATCTCGGGACGCGGACCCACAAGCGACATGTCTCCCTTTAAGATGTTTATGAGCTGGGGCAGCTCGTCTATCCTGTATTTTCTTAAAAATCTCCCGGGCGCCGTTATCCTGTCGTCATTCTTTGTGGCAGAGTGTTCCTCATTATTCTCCTTCATGGTCCTGAACTTGTAGATCTCAAAGACCCTCCCGTGAACCGTCGCTCTCTTCTGTTTAAAGAAGACAGGACCCCCGTCAAAGCGCTTTATGAGGACCGCGGACACCAGAAAAAGGGGGCTTAAAACCACCAGCGCAAACGCCGATATCACGATATCCGAAAGCCTTTTTATGATCCTCTCCTCAAAGCCTATGAGATGGAACTCGGATACGAAAAAGGAGATATCGTCTACCACCACCGGATTTGAATGCTGCTCGATTATGTCGGGAACGGAAGGATTGTAGTAAACGTTTTTCAGGTTGCGGTAGGCAAAGCTCAATATCCTGTGCCTTTCCTCTACCGGAATATCATACATCACTATGGTGTCCGAGGGGATCAGCTTTTCAAAAAGCTCCCCGTCCTTATATGAAACCACTCCGATGACAGCATAGCGCCTGTCAAAATCACTCAGCGCCTTTTTCACCCTGTCCGCGTTGTTTCCCGTGACTATTATACATTTTTCCCTGTCATTGACCCTGAAATAAAAGGCATTTCCCAGCTTCACAAAGACGTTTATGATAAGGAACTGCAAAAGCATCACGGTTAAGAGTATCCCGACGTTTTCTATGGTAAACCTGTCATTATTCGCTTCGTTGGTCTTCATTATCGTAAGCTCAAGATAAGTGATCAGGTCCGTAAGAATGACCGCCACCGTCAGCGAGAACACGGTCTGCTTTTCCTTCCTTTTGCCCGCGTCAAACCTCCCGTAGATGCGGGAAAGCAGAAACATGAAGATCACGTAGGTGGAAAGAGTCACCGCCGCCGTTCTCGACATCGAGATTATCTCCGGATTATCTATGGAAAACAGTAAAAAGAAGGCTGCCAGGTTCAAAGCATACATTACTGTCCCGATGAAAAACAGTATGCTTTTTTCAAACCTCTTAAAAAGCTTAACCATTCAGATCCCCTCATAGACCTCTTCTATATATTCCATGAACCTTATGTCGCGGTCAAAATTCCCGGCCTGGTTTACACACTGCTGTACCGTAAACAGCTCGCCGCTTAAGGACTCTATCCTGTCAAGAGCCGCCGCCACTCCCTGCACACTGTTTTTCTCGACCACTATGCCCGTGGTTTCGCTCAGGCTTTCGGGACTGCCCCCGGTCTTATAGGTTATGACCGGCGTTCCGCAGGCAAGAGCCTCTATGTTAGTGGTCGGAAAGGTATCCTCAAGAGTCAGGTTCACATAGACGTCCGCCATGGAATACAGGGTACAAAGCTCCTCCAGAGACTCTGTCTTTTTAAGCCCCTTTATGGAGCCCGGGAGTGATGAAAGCTGGCTGTCATTCAACCCCACCAGTACGATCACGTATCTGTCGCTTATTATCCTGCTCAGATTGATGAACTGATTGAGCCCCTTACGATCCCTCCAGGGATTAGCGACTCCCAGGATCACCCGCTTCCCTCTGATCCCCAGCCTGTTCTTTAAGCAAAAGACCGGGTTGTCCTCCGTTCTTTCCTCTTCGATCGGATGAAACCTTGAAAGATCTATCCCCGTCGGTACCACAAGGGTATGATAATCCTTAAGAAAGGACTGAAGCACTCTCTGCCTGAGCCACTCTGAGGGCGTAACGAGGGTCATTCCGTCGATCCCGGTAAACAGCTTCCTCTTGTCGATATAGTTCTTCTCGGAGTTGTCCTTAAAGACCGACCTCGGATATTCCGCCAGCTGCTCGCAGTTTGAGCAGCCGTTTATCCACTTGTTGCAGCCCACGTATTCAAAATGCGCACAGTGTCCCGTAAAGCTCCAGCAGTCATGCAGCGTCCATATGACCCTTCTGCCCGATTTTCTGAGATATTCAAAAAGATACCTGATATTAAGGTAATAACCGTGAACATTGTGAAGATGTACGATATCCGGATCGAAGGCCTCGATCTGGTCGATCAGGTCAAGGGTGGAGCTTTTCGAATAAAACCCGTGTCTGTCCGTAAGCCTGGTCATCAGGCCATGGAAGTAGATATCCGCCTTCGTATCGATCTTAAAGGAATTGATATCGGAAGGCGCGTCGCCTCTCCCGTAGGCCACCATGCATTCATAGCCATGCTCCGTCAGCATCCTGTAAAGCCCCTCTACAAGCCTTCCGACGCTGTTGCCGGGACCTACTACCGTATTGATGAAAAATACCCTTCTGTTCTCAAGAGAGGAAATGGAGCTTCTGACATATCTGTGCGCGTCGGAGATACCCGTTTCGGGAGCCTCCTCCTCCATTCCCTGTCCTATGAAGCTGTTCTCTATGTTTCCGTCCAGAAAAACTCCGTCAATATCCCTCATGTCCCCTTATTCCTCTTCATTATCATTGCGGCGGCGTTCATATGTCATCGAGCCCGACAGGTTGTGACGCCTTAACCCGCAATTTACTCAGAACCGTTCAGTATGAGACTGATCACCCTTTCATGACCCTTTGAGAATTCTCTTGAAAGCTCAATATTCCTCATCTCCTTCCTCACGTTGGGAGTGTTGATGAGCCATCTTAAGGTCTGAACTATGGTTTCCTCGTCCGTATCCCTTCCAAGGCCCAGATTTATAAAGCCGTTCTGTATACCGGCAAAAACATGCTCCGCTTCCCTCTCGTTCTGGGCAAGCACCACCGAAGGAACTCCCATGCTCGCAAGCTCATAAACGGTCCTCCCCTGTGAGGTGACGGCAAGATCCATCCTGTTCATATAGCTGCTTACCCTCTTAACATCCACATGAACAAATATGTTGTTCTCCGGGTCATCCTTTATCTCATTTTTAAAGGGATAGGCAAAGCCCAGGAGAAAATGAAAGCAGATACCAGGAAACTCCCCGTGCAGGCTTTTGCACACAGAATACATTTTGGCGGTAAGGTTTGAGGGGTCCGCGCCGCCGAAGATGACCAGTATGTTTTCCACCGTCCGTGAGAACTCCCTCGGCTCCTCCTCCAGAAATTCATCCCTTATACAGAAGTACTTCGAGCCGTAATACTCGTTATGAAGCTTTTCCCCCTTTTCATAAAGGGCGTTTATCACCGCGTCCGCGTATTTGGCTCCGGGACCCACATCCTCAAAGTTCACTACCCTTTTTGCGTATCTCGATACCATGGTCATATACTCCACTTCGGTATCAAGGATATCATTGACCAGGATATCCGGCCTTGTTTCCTTAAGTATCTCCTCAAGCTCCGAGCTGTTTTTTACGGTCTCGACCGGAAAATTGGATTCCCTTATCTTTTCCAGCCCTATATCGCTGTCACTGTCAACAATGAAGCTTATCTCATGGCCCGTCAGCTTATAGGCAAGGGTAAGGCAGCGATACACATGGCCCATGCCAAGCTGCATCTTCCCCACGGTATGGAATATTATCCTTTTCCGCTTCAGTATGTTTTCACAAAGCACCCAGTCCGAATAGGTATCTATATCCACGGCCTCGTCCTCGGGTATCTCAAAGACCGTGACGTTTTTACCGATGCGTCCTTCTGCGCTAACGCAGTCCCTCTTTGTTATCAGAAAGCCTCCGGTCTCTACGAAGTTTGGGGGAAGCTCCTGGGAATTAAGCCTTTTTTCGTAATTCTTTGTTATGACCCCGTCCTTTATCCCCCAGGAAAGATGCGGCTTGTTCATTGCCGAAATAACGGTATCATAGCCCTGCTCCTCAAAGTATTGAAGAGCCTTTTTAAGGGTCTCCATTTTAAGTGTGGGAGAGGTGGCCTGCATGGTTATCACGGTATCATAGCTTATCCCCCTGCTCTCCTCCATATACTTTACGGCATGGTATATCACCGGGTCGAGGGTCACTCTGTCCGTGGCAAGCTCCTTCGGCCTTTCGATCACCTCCACCCCTCTTTTTCTCACTATACTGTCAAGCTCCTCGTCGTCGGTGGATACCGCTATCGAAAGGCAGTTTCCCGGGGTTTTCTCATATTCCTCCTTCAGGGCCCTGGCATTCTCCATCGAATAGCAGATAAGCGGCTTTCCACACATGATCCTGACATTTTTTCTGGGTATTCTTTTGGATCCCCCTCTTGCAGGGATGATAATAAGCGTATTCATTTCAACCTCGGTGCAGATATTTCTTTTTTATGTAACGGGTAAGCAACATTATATCATTTCTGTTCATAAATGCAAAAATCCCCAGCAGCACAAAGGCATATGCATACCTGAAAAGCCTCGTCCCGAGCCCTTCTTTGTAAAGCATCATTACGGAAAGGCCCGCAAGCGTCGATAATCCCATTGCAAGGAACATAAAGGCGCTGTCATAGACCCTTTCCTTCAGATAAAGCCTTACCGCGGCATAATGCAAAAACATCAGCAGCACGTAGCTTGCAAGCGTGGTAAAGGCAGCCGCGATATATCCGAACCGGGGGATAAATATCGAATTTAAAATATAGTTTATCACTGCCGCCGCAGATGAGCTTATGGCGATTATCGGCGTCTTTTTGTAAAACAGCTCGACATTGACATAGTTGGTATAAAAATACTGGGCAAGCGTCCCTAAAGCCACGGGGACCACCACATATTTCGCGACCCAGTAATCCTTTGCCCTCGGAGACATTATCATAAGGGCCTCCGGAGCCACTGTTATAAAGCCGATCGTCAGAAAGCAGCCAAGCAGCACCAGCTTTTTCTGTATCCTTCTTATCTGCTCCCTGTTCCCCACGCTTAACGAATCATTGAACCACGGCAGATAAGCCTGTCCTATGGCGTTTGTAAAGATTGAGAGAAGGGTGGCAAAGCTGTAGCCAAAGACGTAAAGCCCGCTGGCCGAGCTTCCGCAGATGTCCTTGACCATAAGCCTGTCCACCTGTGCAAGCAGCATCAGCGAAAAGGCATGGGGGATCATGGGAAGGCCGATCCTCAGCGCATATTTCCAGTATTCCTTATCATAAAATTTCCTTCCCTTTCTTAAAAGCCTTATATAGAAGACTATCCCCATCAGAAAGGTCGGAAGGAGGGTCCCCAGTATCTTTCCGACATAGCGCCTGTCCTTAAACAGGAGCATAAGGGTTATCGAGAAAAAAATGGTTCCGGCACAGGTTATCACCGAGATCAGGATATTTTCCCTGTACCGGTATTCATATCTGCATTTCTGAAGCATATATTCCACCGAAGGAGAAATGCACAGATATGAAAACAGGACTATGATAAGAGGCACCTCATAATGCATGGCCTCGCTGAGCCGTTCTCTGAAGATCACGGCAAAGATCAGCACAATAAAGGCAAAGGAGCTCGACAGTCCCTGAAGCGCCGACATATATTCATCAAAGCGGTCCTTAAAATCCAGCTTTGCCCTGCCTATACTGTATACAACGCACAGGCAGGTGATTATATTGATAAGATCTATCCAGGAATTAAAGGTATTTGCCGTTCCGTAGTCCGCCGTGGTAAGCATGCTGGTGTAGATCGGCGTTGTGATGATGGCCGCGGCCCGGATGGAGATGCTGGCCACCGTATACCAGAGTCCTGACCTCAGTACCTTATTGCCGTCAGGTGCGGCTGCCATTTTTATTTTCCTCAAACATATCCATGCTTAAGATAGTATCCTGTTCTATGTCGTGCTTTGCCGCAAGGCCTATAAGCTCCGGCATCCTGTCCGGAGTGATGCCGACTCCCGGACGCTTATAGGTAAGCATGCTTTCGGTGATCACCTCTCCTGCCCTGATGTCCACGGCGGAAACGATGGACCTTCTGGCGTTGACCCTGGCCTTGTGCTCGGACTCAAGACAGCTTAAGCTCCCGCTTCCCCGCAGCATGTCCATCCTGTCTATCGCCGAAAGGATATTTACGGCATCCTCCGGGTCCATGGCATGATAATGATCGTTGCCCTTCAGGGTCTTATCGAGCGTAAAATGCTTCTCCACGACCATAGCTCCCAGGTTATAGGCTGTTTTTATCACATCGCAGTCCGCGGTAGGCTTTGTGTGGTCGGAATAGCCCGTGTAAAGGTCCGGAAACTGGTTCCTTAAGGAGGCTATCTTTAAAAGGTTCGCGTGCTGAAGGGGGGTCGGGTATTCAAGCACGCAGTGCATAAGGACGATGGGCTCGTCATTGTATTTCCTTATGGAATCCACGGCCGCCTCTATCTCTGACAGCTCAGAGGCTCCTACGGACATTATCATGGGCTTGTTCTTTTTAGCCTGGTACTCGATGAAGGGGAGGTTTGAGATATCCGATGAGGATATCTTATACACATTCATGAGCCCGTCCAGGTAATCCGCCGATTCCACATCAAAGGCCGTGGAAAAGAATTCTATGTTGAGGCTGTCGGAGTATTCCCTGAGCTCCCTGTACTCCTTCTCCCCGAAGCTGTCAAATTTTCTGAACAGCTCGTACTGTGTAGTCGTAGGCTCCTCGTTTATATCCCAGTAATAAGGGGAAGCCTTGGCGGCAAGGGTCCCCGCCTTATAGCTCTGGAACTTGACGGCGTGTATCCCCGCGTCCACAGCCTCCTTTATCATCTGCTTTGCGGCCTCCATCGGGGTAATGGACCTCTCCCTCGCTATGTCATAATAATTCACCCCTATCTCGGCGATAAGAGTGAATTTACCCTCCGTAAGGCGCTCTATTACAGTGCTTTTGTTTCTGCCCTGGTTGGCCGGGTCTGCCGTGCTGTTGCTGCTGTCTTCGTCAATACTCATAATACTCTCCTGTTCTGCGCCGATTATACTCACACCATTTCCTGTAACCGAAAACATAGAATTTCTTAAGCTCCTCTATATTCCCGTTGAATTTATCATCCCTTTCCTCTTTACCCGCCAGTATCTTCTCTGCCTTTCCCATCAGGTAAAACAGATCGATCTCAAAGCCGATGTCCTTTATGGTCTGAAGGTAAGCGGCACAGGAATGAATATTGTCTATCTCTCCGAACTCCGATATGAGCCCGTAAAGCTCCTCAAAATCCGTGACCTTTGTTATCCCGTCCACAAGCTCAAAGGGAACATCCCCGAAGATTATGGACTTTCGTCCCAAAAGAGCCTCTTCAAAGGCCGTAGTGCCTACTATGGTCACCACTCCCTTTGCCTTTGTTATCCAGGGCTTCGGATCATGGTAGTAATTTACCTGTACAAGCCTCACGTTGTGAAGCTCCTTTACCCTTTTATAAAACCCGATGCCCCTCTCCCCGAGCATTGCCTGATGCTCCTTGACATACAGCTTCCAGCCGACGGGAAGGGATTTTGAAACCTGCTCTATAAGATTCAGCTCGTCCACATAATAGGATGCCTTGACAAACACCGTAGACTCGGGAATAAGGTGCAGAGGCATGTATACATAGGGCTCTCCCTCCACCGGCTCCTCAAAGAGCCTGTTTTTCCCCATATACTTCCTTCTTCTGAGCATGACCTGAAGATAATGGAAGAAATACGGGACGCTCGGGGCATACAGTATCCTGTTGGTGCGCTTAAGCTTCAGGTTCCCGTTCGTGATGTCCATGTTCCAGAAATAATTCCATTTTCCATGCATCACCCGCAGTATCCAGATGAGGGAATCCCTTTCATACTGGCTGGTCACCGTTCCCGCAAATTCCTTATTCATTATGGTGCTGCGGCTTCTGTAGTCATTTATATAATCATAGGCTTCCTTAAGCTCTTCCTTTGATTTTTTCAGATTCTCACTGTATCTGTCGGCCACATATTTATCTATCCCTATGGTATTCTGAAAGGTAGGGTATTTGTAATATCCGAACTTTGAATACTCCACGGTTATATAGGGGATTTCCTTCCTGTACGCCACCTCGTTTATTATCGTTCTCTGAAGCTCCGCGTTGTCAAAATCAAGGATCATGTCCGGCCGGAATTCCTCAAGGATGGAAAGGATCTTTTTATAATTGAGCTCCAGCCAGTACATGTTCTCGTCGAAATTGGTATAGGACCAGTAATACCTCCAGTGATAATGCCTGGTGTTCTCCTGTGAGCACATAAGCTGCATGTTGAGATTCTTAAAATGAGTATATTCCTTCTCGACCCATTCAAGATATTCCATATCTACGGGAGAGCCGCCGCTCTTTA
>DFEA01000030.1 GCA_002368575.1 Lachnospiraceae bacterium UBA3814
GGTTGCTATTTTATTTGTTTTGCAGATTCTCCGGCTCTAAGCGTTCTCAGGGGTCTCGCTAAGTCCCCTCAACGTTGCCTTCATTTGTAATGCTGTGTTGACTTAGCTCGACTGACACGATGTTTTCCCTTCAAAGCTTTCTAAACCTCTATGCTATGAGGGAAAAATCGTGTCTTTAATATATCTCATTATATGTTCGGCTATGTTTATTCCGGTGCATTCATACAGGTTTTTGAAATGGGCATTGGAATTTACCTCACATAACACCGGGCCCTCTGTGCCAAAGAGTATATCCACCCCCGCAAAATCAAGCCCCAGCCTCTTACATACCGTAACCGCAAGCTCTGTCTCCGCTTGTGTGGGTTTATACGCCTCCATGGAGCCTCCGTTTGTGATATTTGCCCTGAAGTCGTTATTATTTGAGCGAAGCATCGAGGCTGCCACCCTGTCTCCCACCACCTGAAGCCTTATATCCCGTCCCGGGCCTGTCCCCTTTAAGGCATCATCCCCGCAAAAGCTCCTGTCACCTATGAACTCCTGAAAGAAAAACGGATACTCTAACCCCGAAACTATCCCTTCAGCCTCTGCCCTGTTCCGGGCCAGGTATACCTGTGCCCCGAAGGAGCCGAAGCACTCCTTTATCACCATTGGATAGGAAAGAAGCTTTTCAGCCGTATCGATAAAATAAAGCTCCTTATAGCCCCTCCCCTTAAAGGTCATCGGAGCCATGATCGTAACAGGGATCCTTAAAGGACAGGGCTCTCCACAGCCTTCCTTCCCCTCCGGATAATAGCTTATGCCGGAAAGCCTTTCAAGGGTAAGGGATTTGTCGTCACAGAGCTCTATCGCACAGGCCGAGTTAAACACCGGTATCCCCATAGCCTCAAATGCACGGGCAAGGCGGACATCCTTGTCCCAGAAAAGGACAAAGTCCGGCTGTATGCTGTTTTTACTGCCGCAGAGCACCTTTACGCCTTCGGGACCATAGACGGGAAGGAATTCGGCATTGCTGTGCGGCATAAGGCAGATTCCATAAATTTCTGCCGCCTTTACCAGCCATTCGTATAAATCATTGAACTTGGCACTATAATCCGCGGAAGCTGTCCGGGATTTTCCCCCCGTGATATCGCCCGGCAGGCCATATCCCCCTCCGGAGCCGGTTAAAAAAGCGTTAGTTATAAGAAGACCTTTTTTCATAAGCCAAATACCTTTCTTTAATGGCAACAGCCGTCTCCGGCAAAGCTGCCCGGTTCAGCCCGGTTCAGCCAAAACTCTTTCACAACATTGACAGTAAGGACCCTGATTATTATACTATATAATACGGGCTATTTCTATTTATGCTTGGTAACAAAAAGCAGCCACTCACTGAAATGTATAAGGAGTGAACGCAACAACATACTACACGGGAGGAACCATCAGTTATGGAACAGTTTTTCAGGCTCAGGGAAAACGGAACCGATGTCCGTACAGAGATCATAGGCGGGATCACGACCTTTATGACAATGGCTTATATTCTTGTCGTTAATCCCATGATCCTCTCGGACGCGGGCATGGATTTCGGAAGGGTGTTTGCCGCAACGGCCATCGCTTCCGTCATAGCAACTCTTATCATGGGGCTTGTGGCAAAGCTCCCCTTTGCGCTGTCCGCGGGCATGGGCCTCAACGCTCTCTTTGCCTATACCGTCTGCGGGGCAATGGGGTATTCCTGGCAGTGGGCTCTTTCGGCTATCTTTGTTGAAGGCATTCTCTTCATCCTGATGACCTTCTGCAACATCAGGGAGGCCATAATAAACAGCATACCCGTTTCCATAAGGAAGGCGATAGGGGCCGGCATCGGGCTCTTCATTGCCTACGTCGGGCTTAAAAACGCGGGCATCATCGTTTCCGACGCCGGAAATCTTACCACCCTCAGCCCCGAATGGTTTAGGGGGGCTGCCGGTGTATCAGTCATCGGACTTGTTATTACCTCTGTATTGCTCGTTAAGCAGGTAAAGGGAGCCATCCTCTTCGGAATCCTCGCTACCACTCTTATCGGCATCCCCTTCGGTGTAACTACCTATGCGGGCGGATCCTTCGTCCCCCCCGCTCCCTATTTCTTTAATTTCGCCTTCGGGGAGGTATTTCAAAGCGGTAAGGCAGTGCTCGATTTCATAGTAGTGGTATTCACCTTCCTTTTTATTGATATGTTTGATACCGTAGGTACCTTCGTAGCCTGCGCGGAAAAAAGCGGCATAATACAGGCTGACGGAAGCATTCCTCACACTAAGGAGGCCCTGATAGCCGATTCCGTCGGAACTACAGTCGGTGCCGTTTTCGGCACCTCCACCATAACCACCTTTGTGGAAAGCGCCGCAGGTGTCGCTCAGGGCGCAAGGACCGGGCTTGCCAGCGTGACCGTGGCAGTTCTCTTTGCCCTGTCGCTGTTCCTTGAGCCTCTTTTCGGCTCTATCCCCAGTGCCGCTACCGCACCCGCGCTCATCATCGTCGGCGTGATGATGATAACACCTGTTATTGAAATCGATTTCACTGATTTTTCCGAGGGCATCCCCGCTTTCCTCACCGTGATCATAATGGTATGCGCCTCAAGTATCTCTGACGGCATAATGTTCGGTATAATATCATATTCGGTCCTTAAGCTCGCAACGGGAAAGGCAAAGGAGCTTTCCAAAGCCACCTGGATAGTGACGGGACTGTTTCTTGTAAAGATCCTGGTGGACGCAATTTTAATGGTATAAAGGACATTTGTATAGCATTCTTTACTGTTTGAATGATCAGGAGGATAAAAATATTGAAACAATTTCAGACGGTTTATCAGGACAAGCTTCAGTTTTCAGATGTTATTTCCGATTGGCAGAAGACTCTGGGGGAAGTTTCCCGGGATCACGTTGTGTTTCATATTTTTTCAGACGGAGCAGATGAGGCAGATGTACATACTGTCTGCAAATGTATTGAACAGACCATGCCTGAGGCGGATTATGTCGGCTCCGCGGCATCAGGCTCTATCTATGAGGGCTGTGTGACGGACAATCCTCTCACGGTAACAGCTACCGTGCTTGAGGCCAAGGACAGCTTCTTTCGTATCAGACAGCTTCGGATCGAGGATCTGGATACCACTGCCATGAAGGACGAGCTTTCTTCCATGTCGGCAGATTTTTCCGGTGTCAAGGCGATCGAAGTCCTCATGACCATTGACAGCATCCCTGTCCGCAGGGTATGCGACCTGCTTAAGGAATATCTCCCCGAGCATGTTCCGGTATTCGGAGGCGGTGCCTTCGGGGATAATACCCATGATGCCTTCAATTTTACAAAGCACGGAAGCTTCAGCAAAAATTCCGTTATTCTGCTGATGTTCGGGGGTCCCGATTTCCATATCGCAAATACCTATATCATGGGCTGGAAGCCCTTAGGGGCACCGCTTAAGGTCACAAGGTCCGAGGGAAGGGTGCTCTACGAGCTTGACGGGGAGCCGGCCTTCAAAACCTATGAACACTATCTGCGTATCCCCAATGATGACAATCTTTTTTACAACGCTCTTGAATTTCCCTTCGCGGTGAGCAGGGACGATAAGGTAGTGCTCAGACATGCCCTTTCCTGTGATGAAAACGGAGCGCTTACAATGAGCACCGATATCCCCGAGGGAAGGACGCTCCACCTTACTTATGGCGATCCTGAAACTATCCTTGACAATGTAAGGACCTGTTCAAAGCAGATAACCTCCTTTTTCCCGGAGGTGATCGCCGTATTTGACTGCTTCGGAAGAAAGACCTTCTGGGGTAATAACGAGGACGCCAGCAAGGAGACGATACCCTTCCACGCCATCGCCCCTACCTACGGCTTCTGTACCGCGGGCGAGTTTGTCCGGATGAAGGACAGGGGCAGAGATATCGAGCATCATAATCTTTCCCTTGTCATAGCCGGTATGAGAGAGGGAGGTCCCACGGAGAAGGAGATTATCGACAGGACAGACGATCTCAGGCAGTCGGACACCACCATGTCTCTGGTAAACCGCCTGGCCAACTATATAAATACCGCAAAGGCAGAGCTTGTGGAGGCAAACCGGACGCTGTCCATCCTTGCGGTCACCGACAGGCTTACGAATATGTATAACCGCGGAGAGATCCAGCGAAGGATCTCGGAACGGATCAGCGAGAATATGACCAGGCCTGAGCTTGACAGGGCTACCTCCCTTATCATGATAGACCTTGACGATTTTAAGCGTATAAACGATACCTACGGACATTCAGTCGGTGATGATGTCCTGCGGAGGGTTTCCTCCCTTATCAGGGAGTCGGTGGAAAAGCTTAAGATCGATGCCGCCTCCGGACGCTGGGGCGGTGAGGAATTCATGGTGATGCTGCCGGGAATGGAGCAGCAGAAGGCCGCCGAATTTGCGGATAAGCTCAGAAGGGATATCGCTTCCCTTGAATTTGCCGAATTCGGCATGGAAACAGCCAGCTTCGGGGTGGCACAGGCGATGCACGGAGAGGAGCCCGACCCGCTGGCAGTCAGAGCCGATGCCGCTCTCTACCAGGCAAAGCGGTCCGGAAAGAACTGTGTAGTGGTAGGTTAAACGTTGCTATGAAGGTGTTATCGTCTATCAGAAATGCCTTTAAGGGCAGGTTCGGAGGCTTAAAGAGACGCGGGAAGCACAGCAGTAAAAGGCTGATCGCGTTTACCGTGTTTACGACCGCCTTCGTATTTGCCATTGGAATGATCTGTGTTCAGAGGATAAGCCCTTTGGGAGATGGCCCGAAGGAGGTCTCCTCCCCTGCCTTCAATATCGTGCTGAATGACGGTGAGGACGGGGAGAACGCCCCCGTGGCCGCTGATATATCATCGATAACAGAGCCTGCGCCGGCCGAAACAGAGGTTTTGGCTGACGAAGGCTCTGTTGTGCTTGCACTTAAGGAAGATACCGGAAAGGGATATCTGAACAACTGTGTTTTCCTTGGAGATTCAAGGACAGTAGCCATGGTAAACTACGGGCTGATAAATGATGATGCGGCTCTTGCCGAGATAGGCATCTCCCATACCGCCTTCAAGACCAACAAATTCATAAATAACGCGGGAAAGCAGTATACTCTTAAGTCTTACCTTGAATCGCACCAGTCCCCCGTGATCTATATCGCCCTCGGGGTCAACGGGATAAATGATCCCAGTGAGGAGCATTATAAGAGCACCTACACAGACCTTATCGACACCGTGGCGGCACAGGCTCCCGATTCCAGCATAGTTCTTATGTCCATAGGTCCGGTCAATGATAACGGAGCCTACAGAAGGACCGTCCAGAATTCGTGGATAGAGAAATATAATGCCTTCCTTGAAGAAACCGCGGAGGAAAAGAATTTATTCTATCTGAATACCTCCGAGATCCTTACCGGGCCCAACGGACAGGTAAAGCCCGAATATGACGGAGGCGACGGCCTCCACTATTCAAACAGCGGGTGCAGGGCTATCCTCGATTATATCTGCAAGCATCCCGTACCCGGGATATCTGACGAGGGCGAATACGTCGTTCACTATGTCAAGCCTGATCCCTCACGGATCAAGGTCACAATGGACGACGGCTCCGGAATAGACCAGCAAAAGCTGGAAGAGCTTATGAACATGATGGTCGAAAACGCGGCTTTAGCGGAAAGCCTGCAGCAGACCCCTGAGCTCCCGGCAGAAACGGCCTCTCCTCAGGCGGAAACCACCACTCCCGAAACCATCCCGGCTGATCTTTATCAGCCTGCACCCGAGCCGGTACAGGAGGTACAGGAGCCCGCACCTGAGCCCGTGCCGGAGGAGGCTCATGTATACGAGGAGGAACCGGAGGAAGAGCACGAAGAGCCCGTGCCGGAACCTACCGAATATCCTGAAGAAGAGGAGGAAGAGTGATCTCTTATACGTCTATCTGGAATGTTACCTCCTGATATTCGTCCTCATTGTCATATTCACCCACGATTATCTCAAATGACCCGGCGTTATCCAGCCCTATGTAGACCTGCGCATTGCAGGAGTTTCCGGGCAGTATGTCCTCCGGCTCGTAATTGACCTCCAGATCGTAGCTGTACCCCTCCACGCCCGCATGGTCAGTAACCTCGTCATCCAGCCAGAAGCTTAATTCCCTGTCTGTTCCATCCAGCTCCTTAAGGCCCTCATTTCTATAGGTATAGTCCACCAGATAGACTGCCGCAGGGTTTTCATCGGCCTCCGGATCCCTTATATCGGTAGGAAGCACCGCATTGATGGTAAGGCTCCATGCCCCGGGGATCGACCAGGTCTCTCCTACCCTGTATTTCTTCTCACCCTCTGACGGCTCAGCTGTAGGGGTAGGTTCTGCCGTAGGGGTGGGCTCTGCCGTGGGAGTCGGTGCAGTCGTCACTGTGGGTACCGGTGTCGGGGTCGGGGTTACGCTCCCTGAGGCGTTTCCCGTATCTGAACTCTGTGGCGGCTGATCGGTATTTCCTGTCACATCGCCGCTGTCAGGCACCTTCTCTTCTGCGGCTGCGGTATCGCCCTCGTTTACCGGGACTTCAGGTATTTCGCTGCTTTCAGGTTCGGGCTCGGGGACCGCAGGCTCCGGCACGGTATTTTCCGAAACCGTATCGACAGGCTCGGGAACGACCTCGGTATTTTCTTCTATAGAATTATCGGAAACACTCTCACTCTCAGCCGGGGGAGTCTGGTTATTGCTGCCGGAAAGCCCTTCTGCATCCCCATATCCCATGCTGCTGTCATACATGGCCCTTATATCTCTAAGGTTATCGCCCTCTTCCCTGCATGCGATAAGGGAAAAGACGAGCAGAACCGATATGATCCCGGTTTTGAATCTTTTCATTAATAAACCTCTGGTATTGCCTGAAATAACCCGGATAACGAATTATTGTTTATTGTGCTTACTGTA
>DFEA01000111.1 GCA_002368575.1 Lachnospiraceae bacterium UBA3814
ATCCAGCTGAGCTACGGACACACATGCCATAAGTAGCAACTATTCCATTATACATCATAATCAGCATTTGTCAAAAAGATTTTTTGCAATTTATAATTTTTTTAGTTCTATAAATATGCTTTTGGAAAACAGCTGTTATTGTGGAACAAATGCTGTGAGTATGCTAAAATTACAGCAAGATATCGGGTTAAGAAGGAGTCTTTGGCCCGTATGATACAAAGATCGGGAGCAGGGTATTGGAAAAAACGGAAAAAATGAGAGCCGGCGGTCTGCGCGGAAAGATATTCATTTGCCGCTGTCATCGCTGCCCTGTCCGTGTCAGGAAGGATAGCCGGGCCGATAAGGGTCATGACGGAGCGTGTCGGCAGGATAAACGGGGACGTTTTTCCACCGATCCGGGCAGCTTCACTCAAGGCGATAACTGATCGGTTACGGAGCCCGGAGCTTCAGCCGATCCAGGATCCCGTCAAAATCGAAGGCTTCCAGGCACTCCCTGAGCCCTTCCGAAAGCCCTCTCTCCTCTTCTGAAAGGTCACGCTCTTCAAGCTCCCTGATGCTCTCCTCAAGACGGACATAATCCATGTCCCGGGCCGCCTCCGCTATTTCCCCGTAAATATCCTCAGGGGGCTGCTCCTCTTTGACGACATGGCCGGCGGACAGTCTCCATTCATCCTCACCGGTATCCTCTTTGCTGTCCTTACCGCTGTCCCCGTTATTGTTCTTAAGGATATCCTTACTGATATCCCTGCCGGTATCCTCACCGCCCGCGCTTACGGGCTCATCCCCGAAGACCCCGGCAAGGCTTTCCCTGAGGCCTTTGCAGAGCAGAAGCAGCTCCCCGTGATGCGCCCTGATATGGCCGGCATCGTTTTTGTGCCCGGCCTCCTCCATTTCCGCGGAAAACAGGGCCAGCTCTCCTGCGCCTATCAGCTTCGACGAGCTTTTAAGGGCATGCACCTTAATGGTATAGTTTTTGATATCGTCCTCCGAAAGCAGGCTCTCAAGCTCCTCCGTTTTTTCATCAAGCGAATCATAAAACAGCTTGAGAACAGTCCTGTAGTCTTCCTCCGACCCGCAGTTTGCTATACCTGCATCACCCTCTATACCCTTAATGCCCTCATACCAGGGAAGCTCTTCAGCGGGGACGGAGGTTCTGTCAGCCTCCGCTTCAGGCTGTGTCGGCTTGTCCTCCGAAAAGCCCTCCTTCTGTATCCGTTCCGCTGTCTCCTTATATATCGGGACAGGATCGCTCCCTGCCTGCTCCTCATCATTCGGAAGGAGGTCACCCATCCGGCCCTTTGACTCCCCCCTTTTCAGGAAGAACAGTCCCAGGCTTCCCGGCCCGCAGTTTATCGAGGTTGAGGCTGAGGCCTCCTGAAATACCACATGACGGAAGCTTATACATTGAAGGATCAGGCTGCGGATCTCCTTAAGCCTGCTCTCGCTCAGGCCGACATGGGTGATGAAGATAATATCAGGATCTATGAGCTCCGGTTTCCCGAGTACCTTTCTTATAAGGCTCTCCATACAGGACGAGGTAGCTCCTATTCCCACCGAGAAGGTCTTAAAACGGCTGTCCTTCATGGTAAAAAGAGGGTGAAGCATCATTGCCCTGCAAAGATAATGGACCGGCACGCTCAGCCTGCCATGCCGCGCAAGGATCTCGGTATCATCCAGGATAAAAAATGTGTTGACTCGTTCGGTCAAATCCTGTATCCCCTTAAGGATCTCGTCGAGCCTCCGGTTTTCTCTGACCAGCATAAGGGCACCGATCGCCACTAACGAGGTACCGCTCGACATATGCCCCGAGTCGATAACGATCACATTATCAAAGGAGTGCGAGGCCGACAGCGCTTTTTCATAGCCCATGGTGATATTCTTTGCCGGAGAGATATGAATGACATACCGGGCCTTCGTAAGCTGCTCCGCAAAAAACAGCTCATACTCCTTTTCGGAAGGGGCCTCGGAACGGATATTGATGTCTCCCTGATCAAGATACCTGATCACACCGTCGGGATCAGCCTCATCATCATGAAACATCCCCTTTTCGGTATAAATCCTGTAGGGCATAACACCTATCCCGAGCTCTTTGATGATCTGTCCGGAAAGATCGCACATACTGTCGGTAGTTATCGCTATGCCCTCCCTGCGGACGTAATCGGCAGAGGTCCTGAAGCCCTCTCCAATAAGCTCGTTTGCTTCGTTAAGATGGACCTTGTCCGGGGGAAGATACCTTAAGACCGCCTCCTCAAGCTCCTTCCCCGACACCGGCTTGAGCAGGGCTTCACTGAAGCCTGAGTTCATGTAAAGCCTCAGGTTTTCACCGCCGGTATTTGCGGTAAGGATGATCACGGGTGTCGCCCTGTTAAAGCCTCCCTGCTGGTTTTTAAGCTTTTTCAGGCACTCTATTCCGTTCATTCCGGGCATCAGATGATCCATAAGGATGAGATCGTAATGCCTGTCAAGAGACTTGCTCAGTGCCTCCGCCCCACTGAGGGCGGTATCGATATCCAGTCCCGTTCCCGACAGGAGCCTTTTCTCTACCGTTATGTTAAGCTCGTTATCATCCACTATAAGGATCGAAGCATCCGCCGCAAAAAAGCCCGGCTGATAAACGATCCTGTCCCGGCTGCTCTGAAGGCCGTTCAGGTTCACCTCGCCTATATCCTGATCGTCTGACACCTCCTGGGGAAGCCTTACCGTAAACACCGATCCCTGAGTATAGACGCTGTTTACCGAAACCTGCCCTCCCATGAGGCTTACCAGCTGCTTTACTATGGAAAGTCCCAGACCGGTCCCCTCTATGTAGCGGTTTTCCTCCTCACTGTCCCTTTTGAACGCATCAAACAGGTAGGGGATGGCGTCCTTTTTTATGCCCGTACCGGAATCGGTCACGGTAAAGGTGAGCCAGGCCCTGTTATTGTCTGTCCGGTCACATTCAAGGTTAAGGCTCACGTAGCCCTCCCGGGTGTATTTTACCGCGTTATTAAGAAGATTTATCAGTATCTGCTTGATCCTCACCTCATCGCCGTAAAGCTTTGACGGGGTCCGGGGATCGACAGAGATATGAAAGGCCAGCCCCTTTTCGGCAGCTCTCGCCCATATCATATTTACTATATCCGATAAAAGCTCACCTGTATTGTAGGACACGGGGACGATATCCATCCTGCCCGATTCTATCCTGCTCATATCAAGGATATCGTTGATAATGGACAGAAGCATCTTTCCCGCCCCCTGAATGCTCCTTGAATCAGCGATCATCTCCGGCGGAAGATCGGGATTCCTTAAGAACAGTTCATTTATCCCGAGTATCGTATTTATCGGAGTCCTTATCTCATGACTCATGTTGGAGAAGAACCGGTTCTGGGCGCGGTTTAATTCCTCCACCTTCCGCATTTCCTCCCTGGCACGTTTATTCTCCTCCGTGAAGAGGTTGTTCTGAAATTTTACCATGTAATAGATCACAAGCCCCACCAGATATACGGAAAGGCAGGAGTCGAGATAAAACATGGCATCCGAATGATGATATACAAGCTCAGGATAATAATAGCCCGCCCCGTATTCAATGGCTGTGATGATACCGAGTATGATCAGCATCACGGTGCGCCAGGTGCCGTAAAGCACCAGTCCCGTATAAAGGTAGCTGAAGCATATCCAGATGATGCCGCCCCCTCTCACACCGCCTCCGAAGAAGAAGATCACCGGCATCAAAATGAATACTATCGCAAGCACAACGGCACGGGTCCCGAAATCGATCTTATGATAATGTACGGAATAATAGGTGATCACCGGAACGAAAACGATAGTCAGTATCAGAACGATGATCTCGGGAAGCCCCTCTCCGATGATCAGATCCCCGATCAGCGCAATAAAGGCCGCAAGCACGCCTATGATGGAAAAAAAAGTGAATACCCTCTCTCTGAAATCGACCGAAGGATCCGATATCAGACCGGCAATTTTTTTAATAAGCCTTATCATCACTTCTCCCTCCTGTATTTTACGGAATCGGGAGGAAGCAGTCTCTTTAAGACGCCTTCAAATTCCCTGATCTCCACAGGCTTTGCAATAAATCCGTCAAAGCCCTCTGACATGAACATCTCCCTGGCCCCGCTCACAGCATTGGCCGTAAGCGCGATGATCAATGCTCTCCTGCCTGTTTTGTCCCCAATATCCCTGAGCCTTTTCATGGCATCTACTCCGTCCATCTCGGGCATCATATGATCCATGAAGATCACCTCGTAATCATTGTCACTGTATTTCCTTACAGCCTCCTGTCCGCTTTCGGCGGTGTCGGTTATCATCCCATAGCCTCCGAAGAGTCCCGAGGCCACCACAAGATTCATCATCTCATCGTCAACGATCAGAGCCCGTACACCGGGGAAATACGGCCTTTCTATGTTTTCCTCAAGCCTGAAGGAGTCGTATTCCTCATCGGAATTTAACAGGCTCACCACTGGAAGGGCATAAAAGGGCTTAAGGATATGCAGTATCCTTCCCTCGTTATCCGGAGAAAAGCCGGCATCTGCGGTGACTGCCACAAAAATGTTTTGACTGATCCGGTCAAAATACTCCCTGTCCTCGTCATATTCCTCATAAGCGGTGAAGAGATGAGTTATCTCCTTCCTTTCCAGGAGCCTTTTCAGCTCGCTTAAGGCCGAGATGCATATAAGGGGCAGATGAAGCCCTGCGGCCAGGTTCTCGCTCATGGTCTGATAAAATTCCCTGACCTGCGGAACAGAATATTTTTCAGGCTTAAGATACAAAACGGTGCTTCTTTTTACACTCCTGTCCACACTGAGGCAAGGCGAGTCATCGATCACGGCCTGCGGTATGGATATACGCACCGACGTCCCCTTCCCGATCTCGCTCTCGATCCTTACAAAGCCGCCCATTTCATACACGAAGCCGTACACGACAGACAGTCCCAGCCCTATGCCGCCTGTGCTCCTGTCTCTGCCGCCATTGCCCTGATAAAGCTTGTTTGCGGCCTTTTCGATCTCTTCACGGGTCATTCCCCGGCCCGTATCCGCTACCTCTATGTCAAGATTGACTCCGTAGTCCCTCGGCTTGGTCCTGAGCTTGAAGTATATCCCTCCCCGCTCGGTAAATTTAAAGGCGTTGGAAAGGAGATGATTGATTATCCTTTTGAGCCGCCTTGCATCGCCCGCCATTACCCGCGGTGCCGCGGCATCCAGATCCACAATGAATTCCACAGACGGCTTTCTGACAGAACGGACCTCCTGAACAAGATCGTTCACGAGGGAGGTGATCATGTACTTTTCCTCCGATAATATGACCCTGCCGCTGTTTATCTCCGTATAATCCAGAATGTCCTCCACCTGCTCCGCAAGGCGGTTTCCCGCGCTCTGAACGGCTCTTACCCTGTCATCGGCATTATCCTTCAGAAGAAGCTCGCTCATGCCGGTCACCACATTTATCGGGGTACGGAACTCGTGGGATATGTTTGCCAGAAAATCCTCCATTCCCTGATTCACCCGTTCCTGCTCCTCGTTACGGCGCCTGTCGTAATCCTGAAGGAGCTTGCGCTTTATGACATAGCCTACGGAAAGACGGTAGGTTATGACCGTACCGAAGAAATATATGATCAGAAACAGGACGGCATTGGAAAAATTTATGCCCTCTCCGTCTGTCCGTCTTGCAAACAGGAAATAAACCTGACACAGGAGGATGATAAGGTATTCGATAAAAAGACAGTGAAGATAGCCCGTATTCTCAAGGATCGAAACTATGATCATGAATACGGACGAGATAAAGGAAACCTCGGCAAGAGAGCTCTCATGGACTCCGTTAAGGAAAACAACAGCCAGAAGGTACAGGGCGTACAGCCTTTCCCTGTAAAGCACCGTCCACTTCTGGGCAAGATGCGCATACCATATAAGTGCGACTCCGGCAAGCATCAGCGGCGGTGTCCAGAACTCCCATTTCAGTATGATCCCTTCAAGAGAGAAAATGATCCCCGCAAAGGTCGTACAGATGACAACGCTTAAATGGATGCCCGCAACTCTTTCCTTTTCCGCTCTGTAATATTCGTTCATAATGATCACTCCGTCTATCCGGTGCCTGCACTGTTCTATACATCATTTCCCTGTTAAGTATACCATAATATCCGTCTTCAACGGGATCATTATTTGTATATAAATTAAGGTATGATTGATTTTTTTAATGAATCTGATAAAATGAAGTCGTGGTAAAAAGGTGCTTTTTACCCTGACATCATCATAAAATCATTCAATGGAGCACGGTTATATGAATCAGATATTATTCTTTGACTACTGCGCTCTTCCCATTTATCTGATCATCATATATACGATCTTTGTCAGGAAGACCACAAAGGGAGCAAGCAATGTTCTCTTTATTTTTCTTACACTTTTCCTTGCTCTGACCACAGTATTCGATATCCTGGCGGAAAGCTACGGGGGGTTCCTTCCCATGACTCAAATGGAGCGCTCCTTTTTCAGCGCCGCCCAGTTCTGCTACCTGCTTTTCAGAAATCTGAGCGGGTTTATTTACGTGCTGTTTCTGATCACCTATACAAGGACCCAGTACCGCTTCCGCAGAAGAAGAACGAGAGTGCTGTTTTTTCTGCCTATGGCGTTAATGCTTACTGTCCTCTTTACAAATCCCCTGCATCATCTGGTGTACACGGTCAGCGCGGAAACAGGCTACAGCAGAGGAATACTTATCGCGGTGCTGTACGCCGGCTCTTTATACTATTCTCTTTTCGGCACCGGATATCTGATCTATTGCAGGCGGTTTATGGAAGCGCAGAAGCTGACTGCCCTGATCTCCATGTATATCCTGACCTTTGCCTCCATTTTCTGGCAGCTCATTCATCCGAGATTTCTGGTGGAGATGTATGGCTCTTCCATCTCATGCCTTATGATCACTCTCCTCGTCCTGAGACCGGAGGAGATCACCGACTCAAACGTCGGGCTTCCCGGGTGGAAGGCATACAAGGCGGAGCTCCATAAGATAGTGTCACTCAAAAACCCTGTCCATATCATCGTGATAAGGTACATGAATGCCGACAAGATCAGGACCTATCTGGGAGAAGCGCAGTACCAGGGCTATGTCCGGGAAATAGCGAAGGGACTGCTCCAGTATTTCCATACCTATGACCGCCTTTTTGAGCTGTATTACGAAGGTCCCGGCACCCTCTACTGTGTCTTTGCCGGTGCGGAATACGATATTTTTCCCGATCTTGACCATATCCGGAGGATGATCAGCGAGCATACCAGAGAATATGAGAATTTCGGGGTCCGGATGGAGCCCAGGATCTGTTCCATCGCCTATCCCGGGGATCTTGACAACGAGACGGATCTGATACGCCTGGGGCATGAATTCTACGGTCTGATCCCCTTCGATCAGACCTATGTAAGGGCCTCTGATCTGGTAGGCACAAGGCAGTATGAGGTTGGCGCGAGGATGGATTCCATTCTTAACAGGGCTATCACGGAGAGGGGCTTTGAAATGTATTACCAGCCGATCTACTCGATCGCTGCGGAAAGCTTTACCTCAGCGGAAGCTCTGATAAGGCTGCATGACAACACCTTCGGGGCTATACCGCCGGGACTGTTCATTCCCGCCGCGGAAAGCATGGGGCTGATCCTTCCCATCGGGGATTACGTGCTTGAGGCCGTATTCCGGTTCATCTCAGAGAACGATATGGCGGGCCTTGGTATCGAATGTATAGATGTCAATCTGTCAGTAGCTCAGTGCCTTCAGAAGAATCTCCCTGAAAAGATCCGGGAGCTTGAGAAGAAATACGGGATAAAGCCCTCCCAGATCAATTTTGAGATCACCGAGACGACCTATGACGATATCGGGACAGTCGCGGAAAGAAATATACAGGCGCTCGTGGAAATGGGCTACAGCTTTTCCCTTGATGATTACGGAACGGGCTATTCCAACATACAGAGGATTTCCAGACTTCCTTTGAGCATCATAAAGATCGACAAGACCCTTGTAGACGACATGAGTACAAAGTCAGGAGACCGCATTATAAAGAACGTCATAAGGATGATGAAGGATGTGGACAAGAAGCTGGTGGTGGAGGGAGTCGAGACCAGGGAGATCTTTTTAAAGCTGTCTGAGCTTGGGTGTGACTATATCCAGGGCTTTTATTTCTCCAGGCCCCTCTCTGAAAAAGATTTTCTGGAATTCTGCCGGGAGAACAATTAACAGGCGGGAGGACGCAGCCTTTTGCCGGTCCACTAATGAAATTCAGGGCAATCGTTTAATCCCTCATAACTCTGGCGGGATATGCAGATCATAAAAAGCCCGGATCTGAGCTTTTGCACAATTCACTTAACGAAAAGCAAATTTTTATAGAAAACCTTTCAACCC
>DFEA01000041.1 GCA_002368575.1 Lachnospiraceae bacterium UBA3814
TCAGCATATCCCACACAGCCTTGAAGTATTAAGCGGTTGCCCTGTACCACCATTAATATCATGATGTCAGGATCAAAAGTGTCATGTGGCGGCATCATATCACGGGAACAGCGGTACCATCCCAAGCCCTTCTCTCTCGTCGAGACCAAACATCAGATTCATGTTCTGGACTGCCTGTCCCGCCGCTCCCTTTACCAGATTATCAAGGGCGCCCATTACAACGATCCTGCCGGTCCTCTTATCCACCTTTGAGCTGATATCGATATAATTGCTTCCCTCTACCCACCTTGTTTCCGGGCACATTCCCTCATCAAGCACCCTTACGAAATATTCATCTCCGTAATACTTCAGATATATATCCCTTACCTCGCTGTCATTCACGTCTTTTTTCAGCGAAGCGTAGGCTGTTACCAGGATACCCCTGTTCATCGGCGCAAGATGCGGTGTGAAGACGACCTTAAGCTCCTCCCCCGCGGCATAGGAAAGCTGCTCCTCGATCTCCGGAGTATGTCTGTGGGTAAGGACTCCGTAAGCCTTCATATTCTCGTTTACCTCACAGTAAAGGTTATTCACCTTTGCTCCCCGTCCCGCGCCGGATACTCCGGATTTGGCGTCTATGATGATGGAATCCTTATCTATGACCCCCTCCTTTACCAGAGGGTAAAGTGAGAGGATCGAGCAGGTCGTATAGCAGCCCGGATTGGCCACAAGACGCGCCGTCCTTATGGTATCCCTGTTTATCTCGCAGAGACCGTATACCGCTTCCTCTATAAACCGGGGAGATCTGTGCTCTATCTTATACCATTCCTCATAGACCTTAACATCCTTTATCCGAAAATCCGCGCTCAGATCTATCACCCTGCAGGAGGACAGGAGACCTTCCTCCATGACCGATGCCAGAAAGCCCTGAGGCGTCGCGGTAAATATAACATCCGCCTCCTCTGACAGCTTTTTCAGGTCATCATCACGGCATACGGCCTCAGTCAGCCCGAGCATATTCCCGTATATCCCGCTGTAACGTTCATCCGTATAGCTTCTGGAGCCGTACCATATCACCTCCGCCTCTCTGTGGTTTTTAAGAAGCCTTGCAAGCTCGGCCCCCGCATAGCCCGTAGCGCCTATTATTCCCGCTCTTATCATCCCGTTATGTCCTTTCAAAACCATGCCTGTACTCACCACGGTATCATACACTATTTAAGACGTAATTACAACAAGCATTGCCCTGTTCCGTATTTTTATGCATGATTATACTCCTAAACTTATATTTATGCAATAACAAATCATTTTTATTCATTAAACAGAAATTTAAATGCATAAAACGGTTGCAATGCGGACACGATTATTGTATATTACTATTCAGCCTCTGATTTATTACAGGAAACGGATTTATTCGTTTCCTTTTGCCGGGGGGCTTATTTTCATGATGCCCGGGTCAGAATACCCGCGGCAATTTTAAACCGGACAGCATTTTCATCAGGAGGAGTTAATTATGAAGGAAAAGGTTATTCTCGCATATTCAGGCGGGCTTGATACCACGGCGATCATTCCGTGGCTTAAGGAGAACTATGATTATGAGGTAATATGCGTCTGCGTAGACTGCGGACAGGAAAGCGAGCTTGACGGTCTTGAGGAGCGGGCTAAGGCAAGCGGAGCCTCAAAGCTCTACATAGAGGATGTTGTGGACGAATTCTGTGATGAATATATTGTTCCCTGCGTTCAGGGATATTCAATATATGAAAATAAATACCTTCTCGGTACGTCAATGGCACGACCGGTCATCGCAAAAAGGCTTGTGGAGATCGCGCGCAAGGAGAAGGCTGCGGCTATCTGCCACGGCGCCACCGGAAAGGGAAACGACCAGATCCGTTTTGAGCTTGCCATCAAGGCACTGGCTCCGGAGCTTAAGATAATCGCAGCATGGCGTGACGAGAAATGGACTCTTGATTCCCGTGAGTCCGAGATAGAATACTGTAAGGCACACGGTATCCATCTTCCCTTCTCGGCCGACAACAGCTACAGCCGTGACCGCAATCTCTGGCATATCAGCCATGAAGGCTTAGAGCTTGAGGATCCTTCAAACGAGCCGGATTTCGAGCATCTTCTTGTTCTGGGCGTGACTCCCGAAAAGGCCCCGGACGAGCCGGAATATGTTACCATGACCTTTGAGGCAGGTATCCCAAAGAGCCTGAACGGAAAGGAAATGAAGGTCTCGGATATCATCCGGGAATTAAACAGGCTGGGCGGCAAGCACGGGATCGGCATCATCGATATAGTGGAGAACCGTGTAGTCGGAATGAAGAGCCGCGGTGTTTACGAAACCCCTGGAGGGACCATTCTTATGGAGGCTCACCAGCAGCTTGAGGAGCTCATCCTCGACCGTGACACCTATGCCCTTAAAAAGGATATGGGTAGCAGATTTGCCCAGATAGTATATGAAGGAAAATGGTTTACACCCTTAAGAGAGGCTGTTCAGGCCTTTATTCAGAGCACACAGAAATATGTTACCGGAGAGGTCAGATTTAAGCTTTACAAGGGAAATATCATCAAGGCAGGCACCACCTCTCCCTATTCTCTTTACGATGCCGATATAGCAAGCTTTACTACAGGCGATCTTTATGACCATAAGGACGCTTCGGGCTTTATAAACCTGTTTGGCCTTTCCTGTAAGGTCCGGGCCCTTAAGATGGCTTCCGTTGAAAACAAATAGAGGAGACGGGCTGTCATCTGCACATGGTTAAATGGACGCTATAAAAATACTGTTATTATATTTTGCGGCAATAAACCTTATAACGTTTATCATCTTCGGGATCGACAAGGACAGGGCAAAGCGGAGCAGATGGAGGATATCGGAAAGCACGCTTATCTCCTTTGCGGTTTTCGGCGGAAGCCCGGGCGCCCTTTTCGGGATGCATGCCTTCAGGCATAAGACCCAAAAGCCCTTATTCCGCATCGGAATACCCGTGATCCTGCTGCTTCAGATCGTCCTTGCCGCCTGTATTCTGATATTCAGGCCCTTCGATCTGAGCTTCATGTAATAAGGACAAACAAATACAGCTGCCCGGGATTACCTGGCAGCTGTTCCATTATACCCTATAACGCAGGCGCAAAAGCTCCTGCCATAGTTCACCGCTATCAGTCTTCGATCGTCACCGCTCTCAGTCCCGCAAAGCGCTCATCGCCTGTGACCTTGAGCAAAACCTTCCCGCCGATATCCATAAGGGCCGTCTCATACTGATCCCCGTTCAGAGCATATACATTCCGGTTTTCATCAATGATCTTTACGGTCCTTATATTCGTGACCTCATTATTTTCGACGGCAAGCTCCTTATTTCTAAGCCTCAGCCTGACCGAAACCTCCTTTGAGGAAATATCAATGGGATTAATGGTATAAACGCATTTATCGGCGCTCAGCATAGCATTAAGCTCCTCGAGGACAAGCTTAAGCTCTGCCACCTCTCTCCTTTTAAGCCTTGAATCGGAGGCGGCATCGGCATCAAGCTCTATCACGGGATAGAAGCTTCCCTGCCCCACATTCCTGCCGTTTTCCGTAACAAAGGCTATACTGAAGAGCTCATCGGCCGTAAGCTCTCCCTTACGGATCATCCCAAGCTCGTCTATAACGGCGGTAAGCCCGGAAATATCAACGACGGCGTTCAGATCAGAGACCGGATCTGTCTCTTTTCCCGTATAGGTCACCGCATCATCATAGCTTATGCCTATGCTGACATACCTCTCATACCTTCCAAGCTTCACCGGGCCCCCGGGAGCGGTCCTCTTTTCCACACGTCCCGCTTCCTTTATGGCCGAGGTGTCATTTTCCGTAACGTTGACCAGACAGGTAAAGGACATGGAGGCTTCGGGCTCAGCATCCTTTGCTTCCTCCGCTGCTTCGGAATCCTTCTCCCCGTCGCCGCTTTCGGAAACACCCGGCAGAACGGTCACCGTCGCCGTGATTAGCGCCTGCCCGGCGGCCTTCGGCAGTACGAAGCCATCGGCCGATACATAGGCGATATCCGTATCACTGCTTCTCCAGCTTACCATAAGCTCCGTATCCTCGGGAGTGACCCTTATCTCAGGCTTAACGCCGCTTCCCCCGGATATCAGATTGATCTCGTTCTGCGATATCCCGATCACCGGCCGGACAACCTCCGCGTTCCCGTTATCAGACTCCGGCAAAGCTTCAGTCTCCGTAGCCTGTGTATCCCCGGCCTCTTCTTTATCCGTACTCACCGGATCCGAAGCTTCAACGGCCTTTTCAGCCGTCTTCCTGCTCTGCTCAAGCTCAACAAGACCCGAACTCTTTTCTCCAGTGCATGCGGCCCAGTATTTGTCCCTTGAAAGGTTCCCTCTGGTGACCGACACGGAGGGATAATTCTTCGGCCTCTCAAAATTATAGCACCAGGAATAGCCTGCGTAATAAGCCGCCTCAGCCTCATTAAACAACGATCTTAAAAGCCTCAGGGTGGAGCCGTAGGAATTATTGAGCTCATGATCAAGGAAGGCAAGCTGTCCGTCAAGGCTCCTGTAATCCAGTCCATGCTCGCCGCAGTAATTCTTAAGGTTCTGATACCTTCCGTTATGCCACTGACAGATCCCGTAGCTCGTTCCTCCGTCACCAAGCGCATTGGGATTAAAGCCCGACTCACAGTAGATATTGGCAAGCACTCCGCAGGCGGCCGCCGTGTTAAACCCCATTACGCCCGTAAGATAATCATATATCCGATTCTTGTTCGCGCTCTGATCATAATTAAGGATGATCTTTTCCGGAGTCTTCTGAGGCTCTGTCCCGGTCTGCGCACCCTCCTCATGGGCTGACTCCCGCTCAAGGATAAATACCTCAATATAGGGAGCTGACTTCACTATATCAAAGTCCTCCCCGACCCTGTAGGCGTCCCTGTTCCAGCGCGGGCTGAACTGGAAGTAATGGGCTTCCGGGCTGTCAAAATCAGCGCCCACACTGTACCAGCTCACAGGAATGAGCTCCTCCCCGCTTTCGGTAAAGGCCGAAAGCTCCCCCGGAAGCTGACGCAGAAGCTCTTCAAGAGACGGCTTCTCATCCTTGTAAAATGCCAGGGTCTTTTTATCCTCACTTAAGGGCCTAAAGCCTGTGATGAGCTTTGCGGAAGGAGCATAGGCGGGCTCTGCTTCCGTCTGCGCCTCTGCCGCATTCTCCTCCACGTAAAAGACCTCTGTATTTTCGTCCCCGCCGTACTCATCGACAAAAAATACCTCCGTATTTTCCGTGGCGAAGGCAGAAGCGGGCCCCGTAAGAAGCATTGAAACCGATATCAGGATTGTAAAAAAACTCTTTCTCTTCATATACGTCCGTTTGAATTTGATCCGTTCACTATATTAATACGAAACCACGCCGTTCTTTTTCCGGGTCAGCATGGCACCGGGTAACTTCCTTTTGCCATTTGCGGTTCATCCCGACCCCGGGCAAAACCCGGGCATTTTCCTATATACGCTCTGTATACCTGCATGAGGGAAAGCCCTGGCAGCCCATAAAGGCTCCGTACCTCCCCTTTCTTTCCACCAACACCGCTCCGCACTCCGGGCAGTGCCTTAAGGCATCATTCTTTTTGTCAGGCTCTCTCGACAGTCTTTCGTAGATCTGCTGGTTCATCCTGCAGTCATAAAGCGCCCTGTGAGCGCCCTCCGTCGGGATTCCGTAATGCCTGGCAAGGTCCGTCAGCCTGTAGTGTGAAAGCCCGGGAAGCCGGCATCTTGCGTAGGTCAGCGTATCAACATAATCATTTCCCGGAACCTCCCCGAAATAAGCCTCGCAGTCACGATAGATGAATTTCATGTCAAAGGAGCCGATATTATGTCCCACAAGGACCATGTCTCCGGCGAATTCCAGAAAGTCCTTAAGGACCGCGTCAAAGTCCGGAGCATCCCGGACCATCTCGTCCGTTATCCCGTTGACGCGGCTTGCGTCTGCGGGAATAGCGCAATGAGGATTGACGAGAGAGGTGTACTCCGAGACCACCTTCCCCTCACTGACCTTTATTGCCGACAGCTCGATCACCCTGTCAAGCCTGCAGCTTGTTCCCGTCGTCTCAAGGTCGTATACCACATAATCAGGCACATATTTATTCAGCCTGTTTCCTTTTTTCTTTCCTGACATTATGTCTGTTTCAAAGCCTTTCCTATGGGATCACCTGTGTCCAGTAGCTCTGGTCATAAATATCGGTAAGCCTGTAGGTGGCTCTGGTTTCCTTTCCTATATCCATATTCGCGATGGTTATCCCTTCCTCTTCGCTCAGGATGAGGGGCTCCATAAGATAGTAGCTGTCCTGGTATTCACCCTCATAGCTGTAATAGTCACAGATGAAGTCGAGCCTGTCGCCGTCCTTTAAGGCTATCGCGCTCTTTGCCTCCGTATCCGTGTCCTTTCCTTCATAATCGGGGATCACACCGCTTATATACCCCTCGGGGTTTTCAGCGTCAAAAACAAGGATAAGCTTTACCCTTTCATCGTTGAGGAAGGCAGGCACATATCCACTTATGACCGTTGTGCCGTCCTCATTCTCCACGGTATCCGTATGATAATATGCCACTATATGCCCGTTTATCGTAAGCCAGGTATCATCATATTCTCCTATGAGAGCCCCGTCCCCGTCAAATTCAAAGACATTATCAAGCCCCAGATCGATGTAGCCCTCTCCGTCGTCATAAAAGACGTTGAGGTCCAGATCATGTATCAGGGACCATTGCTCCTCGGAAAGCACAAGCTTGCGCCTGCCGTCATCACCCATCGTCCATAAAAGCGAAGAGCCATCCAGCCTGTTATTCTGAACATAGGCACCGACAGCCTCATCGTCAAAGGATCTGTCGCTCAGAAATCCGGTATTTGCCGTGCCGATCCCCGTAAGGCCTCCGAAGCTTCCCGAAAGCATGCTCCCGAACAGATTCGTTATCAGGTCAGTACCTGCCTGTGAGGCTCCCTGCTGAGAGGTCCCAAGCAATGTGCCAAGCAGTGACGGAAGCGGTGAGCCCGCAGCGGGACTTCCCGATGTCGCCACCTGTCCGCCAAGCTGGAGCGAAGCAAAATCCTTGATGCAGCTTGTATACTCGGAACCCATTCCGATATCGTCATACAGCGTAGCCGCCTGATCCACCCTGGACATCTTTTTAAGGGGGAAATACGCGGAAAGACCGTAGGCATTCGAAATACTCTTTGAGGTCTTGTTGTATTTTACGGAGCTTACTATGATATCAGCTAACTCCCTGCCCTCCTCGGTATCCATCTTCCTGGCAAAATCCACCAGATCCACCTGGTCTATCCTTGAGGACTGGGCAAATTCCCTGGTGTTGTACCTTGCGTCGGAAACCACCTTATAATTGTCGTTTTTGATAAGCTCGCTTGTGGCCTTCGCAAAATCAGAAAGCCCCCCCGGTACCGTCATGGAAAGCTCAGCCAGGTCCACCACAGAGAGCGTTGTTTTCTGACCCTGGCATTTTTTATTGCAGACATCCACAAAATCGTCGATTATATTTTTCCCGATCTCCACGGTCGGCATTGAGGTATTACGAGAAAGCTCTGTCAGCCAGTTTGTATAATACCACCCCACTCCCGGCTCGGTCTCCTCGGAGGCGATCATATAGTCGGCGTATTCAGAGAGCATGAGTCCGTTTTCAAGGGTAGCCATAAGGCAGGCGTCAAAGCCGATAAAATCAAACACCGTTCCCGCAGCCTTCAGCGCGCTGTCTATTCCCGAAAGGGTCATGGAGCCGTTCTTTTTCTTTTCATCATAGCCGTAGCCGCTTATTGTCCCCCCGCCATGATCCCAGAAAATAAGCTCATATCTGTCCGCGGGATAGTTCTTTGTACAGTAATCGATATATTCTGTCAGGGTAGACGGGGCAGTCATCGGCTTATCGCCCATGTCCTTTTCAAGGCATTTTATCCCGCCGGACTGGACCTTGTATATCTGGTTGACGGAATTGCTCACGATGTTATTCTGCCACCTTGAGCAGCCGCCTGTATACACAAGAAGGTTTACCTTATCAGAAAGCTCTGCCGCGGTCATCTCCATCAGGTCCGCGGTAGCCATGCCGTGCTTTGACTCCAGGTCGGTACCGCACATATATACCATGATGGTTACCACATCCTCACCGTTTCCCTTTATCACGGTGCGCTTGTCCCTTGCTCTGGGATCGACCTGCGTATCCACCTTTGTATAAGAGGTATTTCCCGCAGAGTTCTGGGAGTAATTATTCACATAGCTCTGGAAAAGGCCGCCGCTTCCCTGACCCGCGCTCTGACTATGGCTGTTTCCCGCATAATACTGGCTGAGGCTTCCGGACCCGAATATGGAGGCTATATTTCCGAGTGAGATCGCCCCGTTTCCGGCCCCGGATGCAGCCGCGCCTCCCGAAGAGCCCTCCGCATTCTGGACATTCTGACCGGCTGCTTCCCCGATGCTTTCCGTACCTTGTCCGCCTCCCCCGAAAAGGCCGCCAAGTCCCCTGCCGCCTGCCGCCAGAAATATAAGGACCACAAGGATCATAAAGAGTTTGCCCCTGCCGCCGGAAAATGAACGGACAGGACCGCCTGAGCTGCCTCCAAAGCCTCCGCTTCCGCTCCCCACAGGTCCCGTTCCTAGTCCCTGTCCGCGTTTTCCAACCGAAGCCCTTCCGCCGGTTACGGTCTTCTGCCTGCCCTTAGGCCTGTTATCCGGTGCCATCATCCAACCTCCCTGCAAGCTGAGGAAACCCTTTCCTCAGAAAAAAATCGTGTTAAATGAAATCTGCGCAGACAAAGAAATGATTCGTTCGGCTCACCGAACGAATCGGTGCGAACTGAAGTTCGCACCTAAGCGCAAGATTTCATAAATGAAATCTGCGCAGTTAAAGAAGGTGGGCCCTGAGGCTCCTGCCATCCTCTCTGCAAAGGTATGAGGGCGCAACATCCAATACCGTCTTGCAGCCCTTCATTCCCTCCCGCTTCATCCTGTATGCGGCTCTTGCGTAGGCCACCAGAACGCTTGAAGTAAATTCAGGATTGGAGTCAAGCTTTAAGCTGTATTCTATAACATGCTTATTCTCCTTTTCCCATCCGGTCACTCCGCTTCTTATCACAAAGCCCCCGTGAGGGATCCCCCTGTGATCCCTTTCAAGCTCCTCCATAGTGATAAAATGCACTGTTGTATCGTAATCCGCAAAATAATTCGGCATGGTTTTGATCTCTTTTTCGATCCGCTCCTTATCTGCCCCCTCCTTTGCCACAACAAAGCATTCCCTGGTATGCTTCTGCCTCGTGGAAAGCTTAGGATTGCTTCCGCTCCTTACCTCCTTAAGAGCCTCCTCAACAGGGATCGTATACTGCCTTGCATCCAGTACCCCATCGATCCTTCTTACCGCATCGGAATGACCCTGGCTCACACCCTTGCCCCAGAAGGTATAATCGCTGCCCTCAGGCAGTATCGCGCTTGCTATCGCCCTGTTCAAGGAGAACATTCCCGGATCCCACCCGACCGAGATGATCGCTATGTTTCCGCCTTCCTTTGCCGCGGCATCCACTCTGTCAAAATGCTCCGGGATCCTTGCATGTGTGTCAAAGGAGTCTATAACATTAAAGTCCTTTGCGTACCGCGGAGTCATTTCCGGAAGATCTGTCGCAGAGCCTCCGCAGATTATCAACACATCCACAGCATCCTTGTATTTAAGAATGTCCGAAGCGGGATATACCGGTACGCCCTCTGTAAGTATCCTTACTCCGGAGGGATCCCTCCGCGTAAATACTGCCGAAAGCTCCATGTCTTCATTCTGCCTGATCGCGCATTCAACGCCCCTGCCAAGATTACCGTAGCCTGAAATACCTATTCTTATGCCCATTTCAATATCCTTTCCGCAATAGCAAAACAAACCCGATCATTTACTGATCCCCTGTAACTGCCAGGATATCCCGGCAGTTACGATCCCTACATTAACGCCCTGTCCGTGCGCCCATCGACTTAAGCTCCTTCTTCCGCTCATACATCATCTTATCCGCTCTTTCAAACACATCGCGCAGTCTTTGGTCCTCTCTGCCAAGGGCTGAGTAGCCTAACGATACCACCACTGAGTCATGCTTTATGTTTTCTTCGATCCTTCGATTGAACTCCGCGATCACCTCATTCATCGTATCGAAGCCTTCTCCCTGAAGCAGAACGACAAACTCATCACCGCCGACCCTGAATACCGCACCTCTGGTGAAATATTCGCAGATCAGGCTGCAGGCGTCCTTTATCAGCTTATCTCCCTCAGCGTGTCCCTTCGTATCATTGACATATTTAAGTCCGTTTATATCGCATACTACCACCGCCAGCTTTTCTAGCGCTCCTTCCCGGATCTGACGATCGATGACCTTTTCATTTTCGGAATAGGCATGCTTGTTCCTCACACCTGTCTGGGAATCCGTGTTTGCCATATCGCGGAAGGTCCTGCTGGTCTCCTTTTCCTTTTCAAGCTTATCTCTGGAGATGCTTCTGAACTGGAACAGAAGAATGGATGCAAGCAGCAGAACGGACAGCATTGTAAGCATGACCTGATTTCTGGTTGCCGCGAGGTTCTTCACGCTGATGTCCCGGAACTGATCCCGGATAACGCTTTCGATGATAAGAACCGCCATCTCCCAGCCGGTGCCCTCGATCGGAACATAGAACAGTGTCTCCTCGGTATTCCCTGAGGCAAAGGTCATGCTTCCCTCTGCGCCATCCTCGAAGTTCTTACGATTATCATTAAGGACATCCTCCGAAACAATACCGCTGATCGCCTCGAAAAGGTTCTGATCCGAGATGACGGGGCCCAGCTCGGTACCGGACAGATTCCCACCGTTTTTGGAATAAATGGCAAAATGAGTTCTTCCCTGATCGTCAAATGCCAGAAGGTCAACGATATCCTCGATGTGCAGCTGAACAAAGCAGGCCTTGACCGGTTTCCCCATGACCGAAAGGTCGGAGACCGGGATCACAAGACAGAGCTGCTTTGAAGAGCCGTAAATAGAAACCGTAGTAATGATCCGGTCCGATATCGTCTCCTTTGAAAGGAACTCATGCCGGCTTCTCCCTGTGTAAGTCGTGTATTGTGTATACACTATATTATCACTGTCTACCAGCGCAAATCTGGTGAGCCCCAGCAGCGTTCTGACCCTTCCGATGGTGTTCCTCAGCTCCTCCTGTGAACCGACCCTTTCATCCCTTATGAAAGCAACGGCCTTTTCCATCTGCTCAAAGTTATTGTTTATCAGATTCGTGATGGTCTTCGCGCGGCGGTCCGCCATCGCCTCAAGGTAAAAGGAGCTGACCGCGGAAACCGCCTCATCCGTAGCATTACTGCTCTGTCTTGAGGCCCTGAGAGTATTGGCAGACAGCAGCGCCACGATCAGCAGGCTCCCTATGATCGCTGTTAGAAAAAAGGTTTTATAGGTTATTGTTTTTTTCTGTGTCACTATATGTCACCATATAAAAGTTCCAGCATCAAAGCCGCATCCTTTTGGTAGATAACAGTAGTGATCTCATCTATCTTTTCCGGAAACAGCTGACCTGCCAGATTGCCGTCGGCAATCTTAACGGCAGTCTGAATAGTATCAAAGCCGATGGAATAACAATCCTGGACTCCCAGGCAATAGATAATGCCCTTATCCAGATAGCGAAGCGCCTCCTCGTCATGATCCATGCCTACGATAACGACATTGCTGTTTTTTTCCGTTACGGCTATGGCAGCCCCCACGGGGTTGCTCATATTGCAGCAGATAAAACCGTCAAGATCGGGATGATCGTTCATGATCTGCATGGCAAGCTCATAGGCCATGTCCACGGAATCCATGTCATATTCCGTCGCAACGATCTCCATATCACTGTATCCTGCAATGGTATCCCTGGCCCCTCTTGCCCGTTCTTCGTGACAGGGCGCGCCCTTGCTGCCCACGAGGATCGCAACCTTTCCCCTGTAGCCAAGCTTTTCGCAGAGCGCCTCCGCCAGATCGGCACCATCCTGATAATTATGCGTATTGCCGACATAGGCGATCCTTTTGCAGCCCTCAGCGGCATCAGAGCTCGAAAAGGTCATTACCTTTGTCCCTGCATCCACCATTTCATTGAGAAGTGGAGTTATTGCCTCCTCATCCGCGACATCCACGCCGATAACATCGTAGTCCTTTTGCCGGGCCATGTTCAGTCTCTCGGCCTGGTCAGCGGCTGAGGCCCCTTCAGGCGCCATGTATTCATAGGTGATGGTTATCCCCTTATCCAGGAACTGCCTCTGCGCCTCCTCCATTCCCAGCGCTACGGCATCCCACCAGGAATGAACCGTTTTGTAGGTGAAGTAAAAGTTGTAATGATCTTTATGGGGCTTATATGAATCCAGCTCATGATCGAAGTCCACCGCGCTGCGTACGGAATCCTCCGATCCTGAGGAATCCGGCCCCGGATCGACATTGCCTGAGCCCGGCGGATCCGCATCCTCATATGCTCCTGCCTGGGAAGAGGTGGAAGAACAGCCTGCAAAAACCGGCAATGCCATTGAAATGATTGCCAGCATAAGCATTATCCCTGAATATTTCTTCATCTGATAGGCCTCTGTTAAGATTATGATATTAAGATTATACCACATCCGGCACATAAACTACAACTATGCTGCAGCCCTTCGAGGCATGTTGTAAATCACTGGTCACGCAACGGTTCATCCTTTGGTGAACTGTTACCGGGTCACTCCATGCCCGACGTTTTGCGGACCAGCTGGATATCATAATCCATCTCTCCCTCTATTCCCTCCATGTGCCCTTCATTTGTGTACTGCCAGAAGACAAAATGATAGGGCGTTTGAGGAAAGGCCTCATAATCAGCATACCAGACAGGAATATCGGTCAGCCTGCCAAGATCAAACTTAAAGGCTTCCCACAGCATGTTGCTGTAGATCATGGGTTCATAGCCGTTTTCCTTTATGGTGTCACAGAATACAACGGTGTTTTTGGTAAACTGCTCTCCGGACACGTCGTCAGTCCTTGCCACATCATCCAGGATGCTCTCGGGATCATAAACAACAGGAAGCTGAAGCTCACAGCCGTTAAGCGCATCAAGGACAAATCCGGCCTCCTCCAGAGCCTCTTCCTCGTTTACGGCCTGTGAAAAGAAATAGACTCCTACGTCAATACCCGCACCCTGAGCACCTTCAAGGTTTTCGTAAAACCTTTCATCAAGCCTGATCTTTCCTTCTTCGCCGTAGCCTCTGTAGCCTATCCTCAGGAATGCGAATTCAACGCCCTGCTCTCTGACCCTTTCCCAGTCGATTTGACCCTGATGCCTTGATACATCTATCCCAAGCCTTGAAGAATAGTGCTCATCCTCATATTTCAGGACATCGCCTTCCCTTGCAAAGCATTCATTTTTATAATCATGCTTTGGCACGTTCTCCTTTATGGTAGTCTCATATTCTTCACCGAATACATCCACAAACCGAAACAGGCTCAGGTCAGTCACCTCCGGCTCCGTTTTTTCCGTTTCAGGAATTTCCGTTTCTGTTTCTTCTGTCTCCGGTTTTTCTGCTCCTGTTTTTACTGTTTCCGGTATTTCGATCACTTCCGCTTTTTCATATGTCTCTTCCGCCGACTTCCGTGTATCACTGCCGGCTTTATCAGAGCCGTTTTTTTCGCAGGCACCAAGGACAAGGATCGCGATCACAATACCGGCATATATACCCTTCTTCATTTACTAACTCCTATTCGGATGCTATTTCCATCCTCTCTGCGCAGGACGAATCATTTTCATTCTGCGCCGATTTCCCCGTGAAACCGTGCGCTTAGATGCGAACTTTAGTTCGCGCCGATTCGTCCGGTCGAGCCGGACGAATCATTTCCTCTCTGCGCCGGTTTCACCCCGTGAAATCGTGCGCTTAGGTGCGAACTTTAGTTCGCGCCGATTCGTCCGGTCGAGCCGGACGAATCATTTCCGCTTTATAAGGCAGCTCTCCCCCTCAAAAGCGAAGCCATACTTATAGATACGCTCCGCAGGGATTCCCCTCGCAAGAAGCTCCGCGTCGTACCTCTTCTCCTCTATCTGCTTAA
>DFEA01000076.1 GCA_002368575.1 Lachnospiraceae bacterium UBA3814
AAAGCCTTTGAGGATATGGGGGATCGTGATCACGGTGTTCGGGCTCCTGTCCTCGACCTATATAATCACCGCTTCTCATATGTGGTTCGGTGATGTGCATGACCGAAGCCTCAGACAGGGGATATCCGCAATGGATTTTATGCGCAGAGGTGATAATGATTACTCTCTTGAATGGGGAGCGATAGAATACTTAAACGCGGTCGGCGACCGGCATATAAATATTGTTGAAGCCGGAGGGACAAGCTATCAGCCGGACTGCAAGCTGTCTGTCTTTACCGGAGCAAATACCGTGATAGGGTGGTATGTACATGAATGGCTCTGGAGGAACGATCCTGAGATCGTCGGAGAGCGTACTCAGGAGGTAAGGCTTTTTTACGAAGGCGGAGACAGGGAATACTGCAGGGATTTTATTGACAGGTACAAAGTGCAGTATATCTACGTCGGACCCCGCGAGTACAACTACTACGCCGTGCTGCCTGAGGGCTTTCTGGAATATGCGGATACGGTCTGGGCGGATGGGGCATATATGCTTTTGAAGGTAAGGGATAAGTGATGCCGGAAGGGCGCTTAAGCGAACAGGAAAAAAAGACAGATGAGCTTGCAAGGCGGCTTCTCGGGCTTGCAAGAGACAGCATCATCGTAAATATGCGTTTTATGGACGTTGCGGTGAGCAGGCTTCCGGCCGTAAAAAAGGAAGGACTGTCCGGGGTCGCAAGCGACAACGCGCATTTCTATTATGATCCCGGCCATATACTGAGGCGATATGCCGCGGAGACCGGCTCAGCCGCAAGAATGTATCTTCATTCTATTTTCCATCATGTTTTCAGCCACAGCTTCGGCTACGGGAAGCTTAAGGAGGAAATATGGGATCTGTCCTGCGACATAGCGGTAGAAAATATCATTATGGAGCTGGATCTGTCCGGCTTCTCCCTGTCTGACGACGACCAAAGGAATATCAGGCTAAAGGGGCTGAAAAAAGGAGTTGAAAAAATGACCGCCGAGAGGATCTACAGGTATTTTCTCGTAAATCCTCCGGCAAGGTCTGACGAGTTGGAATTAAGAGAGCTCTTTGCCCAGGACAGGCATATATATTGGAAGGAACAGGAGCGCCTTGAGATATCGGAAAAGGAATGGCTTAAGATAAACGAGAGGATCAAGGCTGATATCAGGACGTTTTCCAAAAATTCAAGACATTCCGAGAGCCTTCTTAAGAATCTTAATGAGGCGGCCAGGGAGAGATATGATTACGGAAAGCTGCTTGAAAGATTTCTGGTATCCGGTGAGGAGCTGTCGGTCAGCGAGGATGAATTTGATTATATATATTATACCTACGGGCTTTCGCGTTACGGGAACATGCCGCTTATAGAGCCTCTGGAATACAGGGACGTAAGGAAGGTCAGGGAGATAGCCATCGTTCTGGATACCTCGGCCTCCTGCAGGGGGGATATCATCAGAAGCTTTTTGGAAAAGACCTGTAATATCCTGAGAAGCAGCGAGAACTTCTTCAGAAAGATAAATATTCATATCATACAGTGCGACAATGAGGTGCACCAGGATACAAAGATAGAATCCCGGGCCGACTTTGATGCCTTCATAAGGAAGGGGAAGCTTATAGGCTACGGGGGAACGGATTTCAGGCCGGCTATAAGGTACGTGGACAGTCTCATTGAAAAGGGAGAATTTCAGAATTTCAAGGGGCTGATATATTTTACCGACGGCTACGGGATATACCCTTCAAAGGCTCCCGATTATGACTGCATGTTTGCCTTTGCGGCAGAGGACGACAGGAAGCCTAAGACGCCATGGTGGGTAATACCGGTGGTCCTTGATATTAATGAGCTAGAGGCGGAAGAGAACAGGGAGTGAGTGCAATGAACATAAAGCAGGCAAAGGAATATATTGAACAGACTGTACGGATATATTTAAAAAAGGATGAGCTGTCAGACTATGTAATACCGGTGGTAAGGCAGCGTCCGATATTTATGCTCGGGGCCCCCGGCGTGGGAAAGACCGCCATAATGGAGCAGATAGCAGAGGAGCTCTCCATTGCCCTTGTTTCCTATTCGATGACTCATCATACACGACAGTCGGCTATAGGTCTTCCCTTCATTAAGAAGCAGATATACGACGGGAAGGAGTTTGACGTCACCGAGTATACCATGAGCGAGATCATAGCCTCCGTGTACGAGACCATGGAGGAAAGCGGGATCAAAGAGGGCATACTGTTCCTTGATGAGATAAACTGCGTTTCCGAGACACTTGCTCCGTCAATGCTTCAGTTTCTGCAGTACAAGGTCTTCGGCAGGCATAAGGTCCCCGAGGGATGGGTAATAGTAACCGCGGGAAATCCTCCCGAATACAACAGGGCGGTGAGGGAGTTTGATGTGGCTGTGCTTGACAGGCTGAAGGTCTTAAACGTTGAACCGGATTATTCTGTTTTCAGGGAATATGCGCTTGAGCAGGGGCTTCATCCTGCCATAGTAAGCTTCTTAGATATGAAGAGGGACTGCTTCTACAGGATAGAGAATACGGTGGGCGGACGTTCCTATGTGACGGCAAGAGGCTGGGAGGATCTTTCGGATATAATAAAGCTGTATGAGGAAGAAGGGCTCAAGGCGGATGATACGCTGATAGGGCAATATATAAATAATGAAGGCGTCGTAAGGGAATTCGACGCATATTATGATCTTTATAATAAGTACAGACGGGATTACCGGATAAATGAAATACTTAAAGGGCAGGCTCCCGCCGCCGTAACGGAAAGAGCGAAAAAGGCTTCCTTCGATGAGAGGCTTTCTCTGCTTTCAATGCTTATGGACAGGCTCAGGCAGGATATTAAGGATAATATCCTGAGGCTTGATTACGTTGCCCTTCCGGCTGCGGCACTAAAGTCCATGGAAGGGCTTTCCGGAAGGGAGCTTATCGACGCGATAGAGGGTGCGGCCGGGGAAAACAGGAAGAGGCTCTCCGCACTTAAGCGGGCAGGGGCCCTTTCAAAGGATGAGGAGCACAAGCTTAAAAGAGCCGTAAGGCTGCTTGAGGACATGAAGAAAAAGCTGCTTGACAGCGAGCCCGACTTTGAAAACCTGAAAAGCCTCTATAACTCGGAGGTTGAAAGGCTCAGAACGGAGAGCGGTAAGACGGCGGACAGGCTCCACAATCTGTTTGTATTTGCGGAGCAGGCGTTTGCTGAGGGCAATGAGCTTCTGATCCTTGTGACGGAGCTTACCGTCAACCCTTATACCTCCAGGTTCATTGCACGCTTCGGAAGCGCTGATTATGAGAGGCACCAGAAGGAGCTGATGATAACAGAACGGCAGGTTGATATGCAGAAGCAGGCAAGGGAGCTGTTAAATAACATATGATATTATACGATGAAGCCTCAGGTCTTTACTATGAGAAGATCGGCGACGACAGAGCATCCATTACGGACACGGATAAAAAAATAACGGACATAACTATTCCCGAAAGGATTAATGACGCATCCGTTACCGAAATCAGGAAGAAGGCGTTTCTGGGCTGCAAGCAGCTAAAGAGCGTAGGTCTTCCGGATGCCGTTGAAAAGGTAGGAGACTGGGCGTTTGCTCATTGCGACGCATTGAAGGATATCCGCATACCGCGCACATGCACCTTCGGACAGGGTGTCTTCAAGAACGACAATAGCCTGACAGGCATTGCCGTTACGGGACGGAGCGAGGCCTCGGCAAGGCTCCTTGCAAAGGCGGTAACGGTAATGGATGCCGAATACCTTCTGGATGCTGAAAACGCGGGAAGCAGAGAGTGGTTTGGCAGATGGGACCAGAAGCTTGAGAGCATACTTGAGCTGGCGGACGACGATGGCTATCATCTCTATGTGCTCTGCGGAGAAGAGGATCTGCATTTTGATTATGAGGAATATCTGGAATTCAACAGAAGGAAAAAGGCAGGCCTTTGTATGCTGAGGCTTCTTTATGACGAGGAGCTTCACGAGGACCTGAGAGAAAGGATCACCTCCTATGTCACGGCTCATTCGGTGGGAAGGGGATCAGAGGCATCGTGGAAATATATACTTTCCGAGCATGGGGATGATATTGAGTATTACAGGCTCCTTAAGGAAACGGGGGGGATCGGTCAGGATAATCTTGAAATGGCCCTGAACGGGCTGTCTGACAGGCATGCCCAGGCCAAGGCGTTTTTGATCAATTCCTTTAATACCGGGAATAAGACAGAGAGCTTTTTTGACACACTGATGCTGTAGAAGAGAGGAAGGACCGTTAAAGCTATCGGTTACAGGAAGGGATATGGCAGAGCAGGACTGTTTTAAGGAGGCGCTTCAGAATTTTTCGAGAGATTTTGCCTATGGCGGCGCCATAAGGCACCTGGTGGACAGGGGATATGATGCCGCAAGGATAATCAGTGAAATGAAGTATCCGCTTCCTGAGGAAGCGGTGGTAAGAATGGTGGAGGCCGCAAAAAAATCATTAGAAAAAAAATGAGTTTTAGTTTATAATTTAGATAAGAAGAAAATATCCGTTATCCGTATCATTCTTGAATAGAAAGGTGGTGTTGTATGTTTCAAAAAGACGATATGGTCGTTTACGGCAGTCAGAGTGTTTGCCGGATAGTAAATATAGGGACTCTGTCCATGTCAATGATAGACAGGAAGAAAAAATATTACACTCTGAAGCCGATCTACCAGCGCGATTCGGTCGTATATGTACCCGTTGACAGTGAAAAACCCGTGATGCGGCCTGTGATCACGAAGGAACAGGCACAGAAGCTTATTAAGAATATACCGAACATCAAGGCCGCCTGGATCGAGAAAGAGGTCGAAAGAGAACAGGAATATAAAAAGGCGATCTCCTCCTGTGATCCTGAACAGCTTATAATGATAATAAAAACACTTTACAGCCGTAAGAAGGCAAGGATAGAAGACGGCAAGAAGGTAACAGTCATAGATGAGAGATATTTTAAGATGGCTGAAAAGCAGCTCCACGAGGAGCTTGCCTATGCTCTGGAAATACCTAAGGAGGAAATAGCCGATTATATAAGCGGGTATATGAATAAAAAACCGGCGAGACAGAAGCAGCCTAAGATATAATGATGCCGGAGAAGCCTGAAGTGCTTTTGTCGGTCGACTTATGATGATGTCAGGGTCAATAAACAGCGGACGTTCCTCCGATGGGGAGAGACGTCCGCTGTGCAGTTATTCGGACTTATGCCGCGCCTTCTGACGTCCGGCATCATCACATCAGCCGATCGACCATATCAAGGATAGCGTTCTTAAGCTGATCATCGGCATGGAAGGCCTGGGCATGTACGGCATTCGGTACCGTAATGAGCTTTTTAACCGGACTGGGACAGGCCTCATAATTGGCATATACCATGTCAAAGGGTACGAAATCGTCAGCCTCCCCGTGAGCGAACAGAACGGGGATATTGCTCTGCTCCACTCCCTCTATGGGATTGCATTCATCCGGGTCGAAGCCGGCCTGCAGCTTTGCTGCCGTTCTGAACAGCTTATAGGAAACGGATGCGGGATAGTGATTATTCTCAAGGCTGTGAAGGAGCTCTCCCTTCAGAGTGGAATAACCGCAGTCCGCCACGGCGAAAACAACATTGTTGGGCAGGAGCTTTCCGCTCATGAGCATTACGGTAGCTGCTCCCATTGAGACTCCGTGAAGGATGATCTGAATCTCCTCGCCGAATTCCCTGCGCATGAATTTGAGCCAGCTCATGCAGTCCTCGCTCTCTTTGACACCAAAGGTAATGTATTTGCCCTCGCTCGCGCCGTGGGCCCTGTGGTCTATCATGAAGCAGTTGAAGCCCTGTGAATGATAAAAGCGTGAAATGGAATCAAATTCCCGGGTGCCGTAGCAGCGGTATCCGTGGATACAGAAAACGTACCGGTCAGACGGCTTTTCGGAAGGAAGAAAGGAGGCATGAAGCCTGAGCCCGTCCTCACTTGTTATATAATAATCCTTAAGCTCCTGGGAAAGAAGCCATTCGTGATCCTCTTTCCTTATACGGTCTATCTCCCTGTCAAGCTCTCTTTGGCCGGAAAGTTCTCCGTTTAACTGGTCCATGTTTGCGTTTCTGTTGCAGAGCTTATATAAGACCAGTTCTGAAAAGGCGGTTCCGGCCGCTCCGAGCGCAAGCCCGGATGAAAGAAAAAAATTGAATTTTTTTCCCATGATAAAAAATCCCTTCTTTGCTAATTGATATAAAACTATTGAAAATGATCAAATGTGATTATATCATGTACATGGTCTATATTCCATAAAGGTTTTATAAAAAAACGATATCCGCGGGAAGGGAGCATTCTGATGGTAAAGGTGACATTGGGTTCAACGGGAATAACGGTTAACAAGAACGGCTTCGGGGCGCTGCCGATACAGCGGCTGAGTGATGAAGGAGCGATATCCTTACTCAGAAGGGCATTCGATAGCGGCATCGATTATTATGATACGGCAAGAGCATACAGTGACAGTGAGCATAAGATCGGCCTTGCCCTTTCACAGGTGAGGGACAAAATTTTTATCGCCACCAAATCGACCGCTCTGACAGGTGAGGAAATGGAGAAGGATCTCAAGATATCCCTTGAGAATCTGAGAACGGATCATATCGATGTATACCAGTTCCATAATCTGCCGTTCTGTCCTGAGCCCGGGGATTCATCGGGACTTTACGATGCGGCGCTTCGGGCCAGGAAAGAGGGGAAGATCGTCCACATCGGAATAACGAATCACCGGCTGGGTGTCGCAAAAAAAGCCATAGAGAGCGGTCTTTACGAGACTCTTCAGTTTCCCTTTTCATACCTTGCGGGGGAGCAGGAGAAGGAGCTGGTAAGGCTTTGTAAGGAAAAGAACATAGGCTTTATTGCCATGAAGGCCTTATCGGGAGGGCTCATCATGGACGCTGCGGCAGCATACGCCTACATAGCTCAATTTGATAATGTGCTTCCCATATGGGGAGTACAAAGAGAGGAGGAGCTTGAGGATTTTATCTCTTTCACACAGAAGCCTCCGGTAATTGACGACAGGATAAATGAGGTTATCAGAAAAGACCGGGAAGAGCTGTCAGGAGATTTCTGCCGGGGCTGCGGCTACTGCATGCCCTGTCCGGCGGGGATAGAGATAAACAACTGTGCGAGGATATCGCTGATGCTGAGAAGAGCTCCCTCTCAGGACTGGCTCACACAGGAGTGGCAGAAGAAAATGGCACTGGTGGATAACTGCCTCCATTGCAACCAGTGCGTGAGCAAATGTCCCTATGGCCTCAATACGCCTGAGCTTTTAAAGAAGAACCTCAAGGACTACAGGAGGGTCTTAAGCGGTGAACTGAGCGCCGATCAGAGGAGCTTTGAATAAGATAACAATGATATTTATTGAGAAATCCTCCTCTTTATGCTATGATGAAGCTGCAGAGGCAGGAAACGGTTACTATTCTCAGGGAGGAGGCAAATATGAGCGGAATCAGCGGAGTAAGCGGATACTCAAATACAGGCAGCTACTACAGTGCGCTTTCAAGCGGAAGCAGGATAAATTCGGCAAAGGACGGTGCGGCTGAGCTCTCCATAATCAATAAAGAGGACTCTCAGGTAAGAGGCTATAACGCGGGCAGTGAAAACCTGGAGGCCGCAAAAAGCGTTACAAATATAGCAGACGGCGCTCTTTCGGGTGTTGCGGATTACCTTCAGAGGATCAAGGAACTGGCTGTGAAGGCCGGAAACGGGCTCATTACCAACGACGATAAGAAGGCCATACAGAGCGAGATCGACCAGCTTAAGGAGGGGATAAGCAATTCAGCCTCCACTACCGAATACAACGGCATAAAGCTTCTCGACGGCAGCAGGTCCTCCATGCAGATAATCTCTGATGGAAACGGAACCTCACATGAGCTTGAAAATGTCAACAGCACCCTTGATGCACTCGGCATTAAGGATTTCAGCGTAATGGGTAATTATGATATCGGGGATATCGATAAGGCTCTTGAAAAGGTTTCAAACGGCCGCACGCAGATAGGTGCGCAGGCTAACGGCCTTGAGTCGGCCTTTAACTACAACAGCATTGCTTCGTATAATACTACTGCTTCAAAGAGCAGGCTTTCCGATACGGAGTACGGTGAATATGTGAGCAAGCTCCAGAAGGAGACGAACCTGAACACCTATAAGCTCATGATGCAGAAAAAGCAGCAGCAGAACGAGGCTTCGAACATTGCCCGCATCATGACATCTATTTAAGTTACCATTCGCCTGACAGGCGCCTGAAATAGTAGATATATTTAAAAACCCCTCAATATCTGGTACTTGAACATCGTCTTTTGATGTTGTAAAGTTATATTGAAGGGTTTTTTATTATTTTTATACTTATTAACGTAAGCAGCTGCCGGTAAGGATGGCGACAGATCATTTTGTCGTACGCTTTAAAACGGCAGTTGGTTGGATTTGCGTGTAAAGCTGTGAGGGGCATGACATGAAAAGGGGAATGGCATATCTTAAAAAGCTTTTGTTTGTATCGGTCTTTTTTTCGATCCTGTTGTTTACCTGCGGATTTGTAAGGATAAAGGTAAGGTCTGTATATCCGGAGGAGATAAAGAAGGAGGAGAAGGCTGAGGAAAGCCTTAAGGAAGAAACGGAAGGCTCGGTATTCAGGGATCAGGAGAGTCCGTCAGTGAGCGAAAAGGACGATTCCGGCTACGTGCCCTCCGGCGGCTATTACGGCTACGGAGATTTTACACCGGAGCTCATTGCGCCTACGGTCCTCCCCGAGATCATCGAGGATAACGGAGCGGATATTTTCCTTGTAGGCGATTCAAGAACGGTATATGCCTATATGGATACCTGTGACGAGAGGGCAAACTGGCTTGCCGCCTGCGGAAGCAGCTACCCTTATTTTGTGGAACGGTATCTCCCGCTTTTAGACAGGACAAATCTAAGGGGGAAAAAGATCGTTATCCTTTATGGTATAAACGATGTATCATATTATGGGAAGGAAGCGGCGATGGCCGGCTGGCTCGAATTCTACAACGGGAAGGCGCAGGATTGGATCAGGAGAGGCGCCGCTGTATATGCCTGTTCCGTACTGGGCTTTGATTATAGCTCACTCAGGGACAAATCCGTCTGCAGCTATGCTGATATCATAAATATGAACAGGGCAGTAGAGGATTATAATACAATGATGGAGGCCGCACTTCCTTCCAATATAGGTTATATAAAGCTGCACTATACGACCGATAAACCTCTCAGGGACGGAGTGCATTATTCATATGCCGAGGATCGCAATATCTACGACGGCATAATAAATTACCTGAAATAACAGCTCGCCGCAGGGCGGGCAGTATATAAAAGCCGGGCTCAAACCGGCGCAGGATCAAAGAGGATGCTTTATGACTTATTCACGGCAGGATGTTGAACGGTTGGTTGAGGAGGAGAACGTCAGGTTCATCCGCCTCAATTTTTGTGATCTGTATGGTAATCTCAAGCACAAGACCATAATGGCGGGAGAGCTTTCCCGTGCCTTTGATTACGGGATCTCTGCAGATGCATGGACGGTGGCGGGGTTTGATATAAACGAATCCCGTTCCGATATTTTTCTTCATCCGGAGCCCTCTGCCTTTAAGATCCTTCCCTGGTATTCTGAGAATGAGAAGACAGCGAGGATGTTCTGCAGGATCACCCTGCGAGACGGGAGGCCTTTTGAAGGCGACAGCAGGTATATATTAGAGCGGGCAGTCGAGGACGCCGGGAACAGGGGGCTGTACTTTACCTTCGGCGCGGAGCAGGAGTTTTACCTGTTTGAAAGGGATGAAAAGGGTAAGCCCACGAAAAAGCCATGGGATAACGGGAGCTATCTTGACGAATTCCCGGAGGACTGCTGCGAGGATATAAGACGCGAGATCTGTATTGCGATAGAAAGTATGGGGATAATCCCGGAAAGCTCACATCATGAGGAGGGACCGGGGCAGAACAAGATCGACTACAGGGCCGATTCTCCCGTAGTATCTGCCGATAACGCCCTTACCTTCAGGTCAGCTGTTAAAACCATCGCCGAGATAAAGGGACTTTATGCGGATTTTTCTCCAAAGCCTCTTGAGGACAGACCCGGTAACGGTATGCACGTCAATTTTACCGTGGCCGATGCCGCTGGCAACGACCTGGTAGAAGGCGCGGCAGCAGGGATACTTGCAAAAATGCCGGAGATGACGGTATTTATGAACCCTGAGGAGGCCTCGTACCGAAGGCTTGGAGGGGGTAAGGCTCCCGGATACATTACCTGGGCTTATGAGAACCGTTCACAGCTGATAAGGCTTAAGGCTGCCTGTGAGGGGTACCGTATAGCGGAGCTCAGGTCTCCTGACTCAGCCTCAAATCCGTATCTCGTATATGCGCTTATTATACAGGCGGCGCTTTCGGGGATCGAAAATGATCTTAAGCTGCCTGAGGAGACTGCGGTTAATCTTTTCAAGGCTGAGAGGGAGGAGCTTAAGAAATATCAGGAGCTCCCGAACAGGCTCAACGAAGCCAGATATAATGCCGCCTCCAGCGATTTTATAAAGGGCTGCTTCCCTATGTCCGTAATAGCGGCGTATGTTAAGTAGGCCGGGACTCATAATGCATTTCCAGCAGAGTATGGGTCTTTATATAGCCCATACCGGTATAAAGGCTTAAGGCGGGCAGATCCTCTTCATAGACGGTAAGGACTGCCTCACGTTTTCCCTCTCGTTTCAACGAATGGAGAACAAAGCCCAGAAGAGCCCTGGTGATACCCTGATCCTGACAAACGGGGTCGCAGAATATGTTTTCCGTCGCATAGGCCGCTTCGGTGATCCTCCAGGTCGTGACCGATGCTGCAAGCTTATCCCCCAGGAAGGCACAGTAGAGACATCCGTTGTAGTATCCGAGCTTAAACAGCAGATCGTCAAGGCTGTCCGGAAGATTGAAGGCTGCTTCATTCACATGGATATATTCATTTAGCAGAGGCTCTGACGGCTCTGTTTTTTTGACTAAAAGACCGCTGTTAAAGCGGGCTGCCTTTGAAAAGAGCACTCGTGGAGTAAGCCCGGAAAGCTTTTGAAGGTCTCTTTTCATAACAAACATTGTATTGCGGTGAACAAAGCCTGTCTCCTTCAAAAGCTCAAGATAGGCGGTATCGGTGCTTCTGCACCAGAGCCTGAGGTAAAGCTCCTTTGAGGGATTATTCTTCACATGGACCTTAAAACGGTCGATAAGCGAGCCGAGAAGAAGCACGGAGCCCTCCGCCTCTGCCCTTCCGAAGGCCCTGAAAATGGCATGAATATAATATTCCGTAAGCTTTTTTACCTCAATCAGGCGGTAGCTTGAGGATGCGAGAAGATACCCTATCCCGCAAAGCACTGCTTTGCCTGATTTTTCCGTTACTGCCGCAAGGATATCATTCTTCATGACATCCCTGTGATGCTTTACCTCAAGGTATATGTCAGGATCAAGCTCTTTAAGCTCTCGGTCAAATTTAGGGTCATAGGCTGTTATTTTTATTTTCATGTGCAAAGTATAACATCCGGGGCCGCTTTGGTCAAAAAACTGCTGTCAAAGGCATATAAGGCTGAACCTTAATTATTGGAGACTTTATGAAGGAAAGAATTCTGGATCTTATCCCGGATATTGATGAAGAAGGCAAGATACGGGGAGATATCAAAAAAAAGGATGAGATAATAAGACTCCACCGGATCAGGACGGAATCGGATAAGGAACCCGTGGTAACGAATATTGCCGCTCAGGGAAAGAGGGTAGCCGAGGATAAAAAAGAAAAAACGGTAAATGAAGGTGCCGTGGAAAAGAACACGCCTGCGGAGCCTGATCCGCCCGTGGAGAGGGGGCCTGATAAAAGCGGGAAAACAGAAGAGGAGGCGGCAAAGGAGGAGCCGGAGATCGGGAAAAGGCCTCCCGATCTGCACCTGCTGAAAAGACTTACGGCGGTTTTTTTTGCTTTGCTTCTGCTTGTATACCTTGCGGGGGTGGTCGTCTTTTCGATTATCTTCTATCCGCAGACCAGGATAAACGGCATAGCCTGCGGTATGAAAAACGTACAGGAGACCGAAAGGCTCATAAATGATGCGATCCTTGAATACAGCATAGTGATCGAAGGAAGGAACGGCGTCACTGCCTCCCTTGAGTCCGCTGAGATAAATCTTAAGCCCGTGTTTCACGGAGAGGTGAAAAGGACGCTTAAGAGCCAGAAGCCCTTTGGATGGGTCTTTCTCATCGGAAGACCCGCGGATTATAATGTAGAAGAGGTGACTATCTATTCGAAGGAGGCTTTAAGGCAGTGTGTAAAGGAAATGCCGTTTTTTGACAAGGAGAATATCATAGAGCCTAGAGACGCTTATATCGGAGATATTACCGACGAGGGCTATGTGATAATAAAGGAGGATAACGGAGCGGTCCCTCTGGAGGGAGGTATTGTAGAAGCGGTCGCAACGGCAGTGGATACACTTGAGGGAAGAGTGGATATAGATAATAACAGTTGTTACATAACAGCTGATATTACATCTGCCGACAGGAATCTCAATACCCTTGTAGACAACCTGAACACATACTGCGCGGCAAAGATAACATACAGATTCGGTAAAAACGAAGAGATCCTGGACGGGAAGCAGATATCCGAATGGATAAAGGTAGAGGGGACTGAGGTCAGCTTTGATGAGAGCAGGGTAGCAGAATATGTCAGGACTCTGGCCAGGAAATATGATACCTTCGGCCAGCCTCACAAATTTACGACTCATTCGGGCGAAGAGATAACGGTGACACAGGGTGCCTATGGCTGGTGGATAGACAGGGTAAACGAGACTGCGGCGCTGACAGAGGCGATAAAGAGCGGCTACCGGGGTGAGAGGACCCCCGTCTATAAGGCTGAGGCGGCTCAGTATGATTATCCGGATTTCGGCGATGATTATGTGGAAATAGATCTGACAAGCCAGCATTTATGGGTATATAAGGACGGCAGGGTGGTGACGGATTCCGATTTCGTCTCCGGTAATGTTTCCAAAAACAACGGAACTCATGTGGGAATATACGGCATCACCTATAAGGAGAGAAACGCTACTCTCAGCGGTGCGAACTATTCCTCCCATGTTTCATACTGGATGCCCTTCAACGGGAATGAAGGAATGCATGACGCCAGCTGGAGGAGCAGCTTCGGAGGAGAGATATATCTGACCGGAGGATCTCATGGCTGTGTGAATCTTCCTCTTGCAAATGCGGCGAAGATATACGATTATGTTGAGAAGGGAGAAGCTGTTATAGTATACGGGGGAAAGACCTATACTCCTCCGGTCGAGGCTCTTCCTCAGGATCCGTTATTACTGGATCCTGTACAGCAGCTGCAGCTTCTGATAGACGCGGGGATATTAAACCCTGACGGAACTCTTCCGGAAACGACGACTATCCAGGAATGATCGCTTTCAGCCTCCTTTCGGGAAACGCTGACGGTGATCCTTAAGGCATGGCATGATCGTCGCGGGGCCGGAGCAGGTCAGTGCAGTGCTTACTATATTATTACGGTAAGGAGGTAAGGTTATGGGATACTTTTTCATGTTTGTTTTTGTTTTACTGGTCATTATATGCTTTCGGTGCATATGCATCGTTCCGCAGGCCAATGCGTGGATCGTTGAGGTCCTCGGAAAGTATTATTCAACCTGGATGGCAGGCTTTCATTTAAGAATACCTGTAATATACAGGGTGGCAAAGAAGGTGAGCCTTAAGGAGCAGGTCGCGGATTTTGAACCACAGCCGGTGATCACCAAGGATAACG
>DFEA01000011.1:0-12690 GCA_002368575.1 Lachnospiraceae bacterium UBA3814
TAGTATCGCCAACCTTAGAAGAGTAATCTTATAAAATAATATACTTTTTACCTTCTGTCTCCGCTCTTTTCATTTATATCATCTCAGCTCATTTAAATATCCGGTTTTCTCACCCGGTGATCCATGGCACATGGATTTCTTTTCCATCAGCTGTACACGGTTCTATCACTCAGAAATAACATGGTTCAATGAAATTACACCGGTTTAATAGATCAGGGCGGTTCCTGTCAGAGGATCCGGATCATGACCCTTGAGTTGCAGCAGCCTGCTTCCGTTTAAGCAACCGACTTTCCGATCATATCAACAGCAGTATCAAGTGGCATTTTCTCTTTGTCATCAGCCGCCTATGACCTCCGTCGGCTCCTTCTTCCGCTCTGATGTCGCTGTTCATACCGGAATCTGACAGCGACATTTAATGCGGTAGTAGAGCGTTTAATACCAGTAGTAATAGTAATTTGACAAAGGATCTATGAGGGATTATACTTATTTCACAAAAGCGAGTGCCGGATGAACGGAAGCTCCTTCAAATAGAACCTGATAGTTCTAACCGCTCATGTTTTCAGCCCCGGAGCGGTTATTTTTTTCTGAAAATAACAGCCAATGGCTGAGCCTTGTTCAGGGAATGCAGCGCAAGGACCAGGGTCAAAGAGCAGGCTTTGCTCATGAGAACCTTACATTAAACAGAAAGTGAAAAGGAGGTCATCATGACCGATAATATTGAAGTATTTACACAAAACAGCATCCGTATCCGCGGCAGCGCAGGGACGATCTACATCGATCCCTTTCAGATGAAGGAAGAACCGAAGGATGCTGATTTTATTATGCTCACACACGATCATTACGATCATTTCTCACCCGAGGATATCGAAAAGGTTAGCAAATCAGATACTGTCCTTATAGTACCGGAGAAGATGGCCGGTAAAGCCCGGGAGGTGTCGGGAATGGTTGGGAGGATCGAGTTCGTAAAGCCCGGGATGTCCCGGGAAATTTGCGGCCTTGAATTCGAAACTGTTCCGGCCTATAACGTATTGAAGCCCTTTCATCCCAAGTCAGCGGAGTGGGTAGGCTATATACTGTGTGTGGATGGACAGAGGATATATATAGCGGGGGATACGGACGCTACAAAGGAAGCCATGGCGGTGAAGTGCGATGTGGCCATTGTGCCTGTCGGCGGAACATACACGATGGATGCAAGGAACGCGGCTAAACTTGTAAACGAGATCTGTCCTGAAACCGCGATACCTGTGCATTACGGAAGCATAGTCGGAAAGCCTGGCGATGCGGATATATTTAAAGAGAATGTAAAGGCCCCGGTCAAGGTGGAGTTTAAGATAGCATTTTAGGTAATCATCACGAGCATGAAGGACACGGTGAGCATGGCTGTGGTCATGGCGGCTGCCATCATTAACCGGCATAATGGAAGGCTTTATCATCTCCTCCACCCGTATTTCTGCAGGTCCACTCTGCCGTCGTTCACCTCTACGCCCTCCGCTTCAAGCAGCTTTGCCTGGGCTCCCTCGCCGCCGAAGGCAAACTCCCCGGCAAGCCTTCCCTTTGCGTTTACCACCCTAAAGCATGGGATATGCTCCGGGTCCGGATTCTTATGGAGAGCGTTTCCGACTGCCCTGGCCATTTTCCTGTCTCCTGCTGCCTCTGCCACCTGAGCATAGGTCGCAACACATCCATATGGGATCTGCTTCACGGCTTCATAGATCCTTTTTGAAGGGCTGTCCGATATCAGATCGTAGCTCTCCGCGATCATCAGCCTGATATCATCCTCCAAAACCGTCCCATCCAGAATGATCGTATTCCAATGCTCCTTGTTCTGATGATACCCGGGGATCACTGACCTGTAAATATCTCTCCAGAAGAAGGCCTTATCCGGAGCCACCTTAACATTCAGATTAACACAGCCATTACGCTCATATATCCACAGAAAAGCCTTATTGTTCCCTTTATAGCGGACAAGCCGCCAGTTTGCATCATGAAAAGGAGCGTCCTCAAAGGTATCCGGGAATGAAAGCCCGTATTCAAGTGCCTCTTCTTTTGTTTTCATATCAGATCTCCCGAAAAATGCTGTATTTAATGCCGGATAGTACTTATATCCTTCCTGTCCTGAACCATCTCAATGCGATCAGATAAAGCATATAGAGCGCGATAAGGATAAAAGCCAGGTTGAATAAGACCTCAAGAAGGCTCCCCGTTTTAAAGGTAATAGCGGGACGCTGCCGTTTCATGCTGAATGGGGCAAAAAGAGGGATACCGCCGGAAAAAAGATCTAAGAGCAGGTGGCTTAATACACCGAAATACATGCCTGAAAGTATGCAGCGAAGGCATTCGCTATGACCTCTTGACATAGCACTCAGTATGATAAAAATAAGGGTATGAAAAAGCGGGGAATGAAATAAGCCCCTGTGCCCGAGAGCAACTCCGATCCTTTTAAGGGGTCTTATGAAATGACCCAGGAAAAGGAGCAGCTTTTTGAATAAATATAAAGGCCAGAGCAGGATGCGGAGCTTCTTTCCGGCCGTGCTGTGCGGGATATCCGCATCCGGCAGCAGACTGCCGTAGCAGGAGGACACGGTAAAGCAGACCGCCATGGGTACAGACGCATCCTGCGGAAGCCACATAAGATCGATGATCGGCTGCGGTATTCTCTTAAGCTCCGGGATAAAGGCGATCATGGAAGCTGCCAGTGCAATGCTCCCCGTCCGGTGGGTCAGTGCCATCATAGTCCAATAAGATATTCCTTTCCGGTCATAAACAATCTGAATTATAGAATAAACGTTCGATATAATCAATAGTCCGGCCCCTGATCGCGAAAAAATCTACGGGGCTGAAGGGTGAAATGCCGTAAAAAATATTCTATGCTTTCTGATATATCTGTGATATAATACATTTCATGAGAAGGTTCAAGCCGCCTGCGGCGCAGAAGCTTCCATAAGATAATAAGCAAAATCCGCTTTTCAGGGTTTCGCGAGTCTATTTAGTGCTTTTCATAAGATAAAGCAGATCAGGAACCATAGCACAGCCGGGAGTGCGCTCGCTTCACGTGCGAGAGGTCATGGGTTCGAGCCCCATTGGTTCCATTTTTTATTGCCGAATCTGTACGGCGTTGCCGTCCGCACACAATCCTGTACATATGTAACAGTTCACCGAAGGGCGAGCTGTTATGTACATATTGCACAAATCTTAAGAATATTTATATACATAGTTGACAAAGATCGGATTCCGGTTATAATACTGACAAGATCACCCAAAGGTAATTACGGGATGCTTTATGTACCCGCAAATATATGTTTTGTCAGGAGGTAATTAAAATGAAGGTACAGAATATCACAGATATCGACAAGTTTTTTCAGACAGTAGATTCCTGTAAGGGAAAGGTAGAGCTTGTGACCGGTGAAGGCGACAGGCTTAATCTTAAATCCAAGCTTTCCCAGTACGTGTCTATGGCTAACATCTTCTCAGACGGTACCATTGATGAGCTTGAGATAGTAGCTTACGAACCCGATGATATCAATAAGCTCCTAAGCTTCATGGTTAATGGCTGATGTGGCCCGTTTCCGGCAATATAACAGAACATACGGCAGATTCAGGCCTGTCAGGCCAACGCCCTGTTAAGAAAACAAATGCGCTGTTCCTTGGGCTGATCCTGTTTTCTCTGGCGCTTGAGCTGTTTTCATCTGTTTTATCCCTGCGATATGCAGAGCCCTCCTTAACTGCGGCCCTTATACTGAGCCAGGGGGCTCTCATAATGCCGGTCCTTATTTTTATATTGGTGGAGCGTCCTGATCTTAGCGAGTGGACGCCCTTTAGGAAAATAAAATGGTCAACCCTTGGGTTGACTGTTTTGTTTTCTATGTGCATATCTCCCTTTGTCGTATGGATCAATCTTTTATCCCAGTTTTTTTCCACCAACTTCGTGGCAGAGCTCACCGGGGATATTCTTTCCGCCCCTCCCGTCCTTCTGACACTGATAATAGGATTCGTGGGACCCTTCTGTGAGGAATTTGCTTTCAGAGGTGTTATCTTTCACGGGCTCAGGAAATCCGGAAGGATACTTGCTTCTATCCTTGCTTCAGGCCTCTTCTTCGGTATCATGCATATGAACCTTAATCAGTTTTCCTATGCTTTTTTCCTTGGCATAGCCTTTGCCTTCCTTACCGAAGCAACCGGCAGCCTCATTCCGTCCCTTACTGTCCATGTTCTTATCAACACCGGAAATATCGCGCTTGAATATATTGCAGACTATGCATATTCCCTCGTTAATGAAGGCGGAGCCGGTTTATCCGAGCTTGCCGCGGAGGCAGAGGTATCCGGTAACGAGCTTTTCTACGCCGCAGGCATATACATGGTACCCGCCCTCATCGGGCTCACACTGAGTATCATGCTGTTTATCTCGATCTGCAGGAAAGAGGGTTCACTTGAGCATATCCTCTCATTATTCAAAAGCTCCCCGGGTCCGGAAAAAGCCCCAAAATGCCCGGTGATCACCGTTAGCGGATGGATCGCGGTATCGATCTGCGTTATCGTGATCATCATATCGGATTTCTCCATGCGGTTTTTTATGGACCTTCTCTGACGATCTGGTCATAGCTCAGGCAGACGAAAACCGGCACAGCCTTGAAGCAGTGCCGGTTTTCGTCTGCGGATAAAACCTGAAGAGCATCAGGCTTTACGAATCCATTCGTTCTCCCGTATTAAACGCTCATATCAAAATTTCCGCCTAATTCGGGAGTCACGGATCTTTCCATCATCTTTACCATGTCGTCTCCCATGGACTCGGCTGTATCGATCGACTTTGCAAGCATCGCCGTACCGACCTCATTGCCTATGTTCCATTGAGCCATAGCCATTGATAATGCAGGAATATCCATACGATCACTCCCTTTCTCTGACGCCGCTTAAGGACCTCCCTGTCAGACGGCATCATATAACACATATATCCCGGAGGCTGTGCCCCCGGATCAGCTGCACTGCAATACCGACTAAACGGCTGCTCCTATAGTATATCAGCAAACCTCCATCGGTTCAAGCCGCAGTTAAGACCCAAAGCGCAATATGCTTAAGTGATCAGGCCCTCATACATACCCGTACATCCCTCTTATACTTATCTCTCCGCTGTTTACGTCCTCTACGGTCCCATCCTCGTACTTAAGCTTCAGGGAAAAATCATCATTGATCCCCAAAGCCTGTGCCCTGCGGCAATTTTCCATACCTTCAGTTATCCTGTTTGCCGGCTCCATCGCTCCGGCCGTGCTTACATATATACTCTTTCCGGCTATGATGCTCCTCTCTCTGTATATCCCCAGGTATTTTTCCTTATTGTCCGGAAAGTCCCTGCTCATATCGTCAAGCTCCCTTATAAGAGCCGCTGCAAGAGCCGCACGCCTTGTAAGCCTTCCGCTTTCGGCATAGATCGAGGACGCGATCTCCGAAAGCTCACCGTCAAAAAACGAGGCTTCCTCGTTGACGTTGATACCTATTCCGATGATTATACTGTTCAACGAACCGGTGCTGCTTCCCGGAAACATCTCTGCCAGGATACCGCAGATCTTTTTCTTATTCAACACGATATCGTTGACCCATTTGATCCGGGGCTCTGTCCCGCTTACCGCCTCTATGGCCCTCACAACGGAAACGGCGCTCCAGGCCGTTATCTCCATAAGCCGTTCCGGCGGCTCCCGTCTCTTTAAAAGCCAGGAAAGATAGATACCCTTATCCCTTGGAGAAAGAAAGCTGCGCCCTCTCCGGCCCCTTCCCCCTGACTGCTCGTTCGCTATGACCACCGTGCCGTTTCCGGCTCCTTCCTCCGAAAGCTCATTCAGCTTAAGATTGGTTGAATTAATGCAGTCATAGCAATATACGCTTTTCATCCTCTCCGCGGAAAGCTCCCCGGAAAGCGCCCGTGTATCCAGAGGGTCGTCCCAGGTCCTCATACCCGAACCCTCCGGGATCTCATCAGCAACATCATTCTTAGCATCTCCTGTCTTATCATTTTCAGGCCGGCTAGTAAATAATCGCGGCTTTTGAGGCCGGCCTTTTATTTAAATCTGAAAAGAGTTCCGATTATCCCCCTTCCAAGGGAAGCACCCACGTTTCCGCCTATCTTTTTACCGAGCTTACCTCCCTTTGAGCCAAGTACGTTTCCTATCTCCCTGCCGAGAGTTCCGGCTGCGGAGCTTGCGACGTTCTTGCCGGCGGTGCTTATGGCCTTTCTCTTCTTCTCCGCCTCCTTTTCAGCCGCCCTTGCGGCCTTTTCCGCCTCTGCCTGTGCCGCCTTCTCAGCCCTTAAGCGTTCCCTTTCAGCGGCCGCCTCGGCCCTCAGCCTTTCCTTTTCAGCGGCTGCCTCGGCCCTCAGCCGCTCTTTTTCAGCAGCTGCCTCGGCCTTTAATCTCTCCTTTTCCCTGGCCGCTTCCTCCTTGAGCCTCTCCTTTTCGGCCTGAGCCTCCGCTCTCGCACGCTCCTCCTCTGCCGCCTCCTCTGAGGCCTTTCTTAAAAGGAACTCGTAAGCCGAATCGGGATCGATCTCCTCCCTGTATTTATCATAAAGAGGAGAACCTGTGATGAAGGACTTTTTAAGCGCATTGTCCGCCGGGCCCATCTTACTCTGCGGGGGAAGGATATTCGTCCTCTTCACCACTGAGGGCACCCCGTCCTCATCAAGCACCGAGACCAATGCCTCTCCGATCCCCAAATTTAAAAGGGTGTCGTAGGTATCAAATTCGGGATTCGACCTGAAGGAGGCTGCCGCAGCCTTTGCCGCCTTCTGCTCTGACGGGGTATAGGCGTGCAGCGCATGCTGTATCTTGTTTCCCAGCTGGGAAAGCACCTCGTCAGGTATGTCCCCGGGGCTCTGGGTGATAAAGTAAACCCCTATCCCCTTTGAACGGATGAGCTTTACCACCTGCCCGATCTTTTCAAGCAGCTCCTTTGAGGCAGAGTCAAACAGGAGATGAGCCTCGTCAAAGAAAAAGACCATTTTGGGCTTTTCAAGGTCTCCCGCCTCGGGCATAAGCTCATACAGCTCCGAAAGCATCCACAGCAGAAAGGTCGAATACATCGTCGGGTTATTAACAAGCCTTTCACATTCCAGTATATTGATACAGCCGCGTCCCGCGCTGTCCTGTCTGAGCCAGTCATTTATATCAAGAGCCGGATCGGTAAAGAACAGCTCTCCCCCCTCTGACTCAAGGGAGATGACCGCCCTTATGATGGCCCCGAGGCTCTGCTTCGAAATATTTCCGTACTCAAGGCTTAACTCCTTTGCATTCTCTCCCGCATAGGCAAGGATAGCCTTCAGATCCTTCATGTCCACCAACAGAAGGCTCTGATCGTCCGCGAGCCTGAATATCACCTTAAGGATCTCAGACTGGGTCTGGTTAAGCCCCAGGATCCTTGAAAGCAGGATGGGACCCATCTCCGAAACCGTAGTCCTTACCGGAATGCCCTCCTCCTGATAAACGTCCCAGAAGACTGCCGGATATGCCCTGTATACAAAGCCGTCCTCAGACAGCCCAAACCTCTCTATCCGCTCCGCCATGTCCCCGGTGTCGCTCCCGCTGTCGCATATCCCCGAAAGATCGCCCTTTATGTCCGCAAGAAACACCGGAACTCCCATATCCGAAAAGGACTCCGCCATGACCTTGAGCGTTATCGTTTTTCCCGTTCCGGTAGCTCCCGCTATCATCCCGTGTCTGTTTGCCATTTTGGGGCGGATATATATCTTCTCCTCCCCTGATCTGCCTATGTATATCCTGTTGTCAAGTAACATCCGAAACCTCCCATCCGGCCCCCGGGCCTTTTCTGTCCGTCCTGGCCTGCCTGCGGATCATGGGTTCAGGAAGGACCCATGTTCATTTCCTATAACTATATCATAGCTTTCCCTCAGTCACAACGCCTTCGTTAAGAGTACCTCGTGACCCGCAAATGATGACCGATTTTCTGATCTGGACGGGGCGGCCGTTACTATAAATAAGGGCGGGGTAATCGTTATAAAAAATATTGACACATGAAAGAAGGCGTGCTAACATAAATCATATCATTTTGATAGGCTTTATATGTATTATGAAGAAAAAAGCTTTGATCGCAATGAGCGGCGGGGTCGATTCCTCAGTTGCCGCAAAAGAGATGTTAAATATGGGCTATGACTGCTGCGGGTGTACCATGCGCCTGCTCCCTGCAGGCGCTTATGAAACGCCTTCGCAAGGGCCTGACACCTCCCCCGCCGGGAACGCAGACGACCCTTCGAAGGATGCGGAGAAGGTATGCAGGGCTCTAGGCATCCCGTTTTTTTCACTGGATCTGTGCAGTGAGTTTCACAAAAACGTGATCCTTCGCTTTGTGTCCGCCTACGAGAAGGGGCTTACCCCCAATCCCTGCATCGACTGTAACCGCACCATGAAGTTCGGGCTGCTCCTTGAGCACGCCAGAAGGGAGGGCTATGATGCCCTTGTCACCGGTCATTACGCAAGGACAGAGCAGGATAAGGACGGCCGCTTCCTCTTAAAGAAGGCTCTGGATCCCTCAAAGGATCAGAGCTATGTGCTCTATAACCTGACACAGGAGGAGCTGTCCGTGATAAGGTTCCCCCTCGGAAGCCTTACCAAGGCCCGGGTAAGAGAGCTTGCGGCGGCCTCCGGTTTCATAAACGCGCAGAAGAAGGAGAGCCAGGATATCTGCTTTGTTCCCGACGGCGACTATGCCGGAATGATACAGGCTCTTTCCGGCAGGCAGTACGAGCCCGGCAATTTCGTCGATCTTACAGGCAGGGTCCTTGGTACACACCGCGGTATCATCCACTACACCATAGGCCAGAGAAAGGGCCTTAACATTGCCTTCGGCACGCCTAAATATGTATACCGCATTATCCCCGAAAGAAACGAGGTGGTCCTTGCTGATAACGAAGAGCTCTATGATGATACGGTCCATGTAACAGATTTTAACTGGATAAACGGCCCGCCAAAGGGTGAATTCCGATGCAGCGTCAAAATACGCTACCGCCAGTGTGAACAGCCGGCTCTGATAATTCCGGAGGGCGACAGGGCCGTTACCATAAAGCTCGAGAGCCCGCAGCGTGCGGTAACTCCCGGTCAGGCAGCGGTGCTCTATGCAGGAGATACGGTGCTTGGCGGCGGGACAATAACCCGGCAGACCAATGTGCTGCACGGCGCAGCAGATAACTAAGGGGCAGGCCCCTTTTACGCATAAGGAGGAAATAGCATGTCACGAATTTACAGATCAGCAGACGAATTGATCGGAAGAACGCCCGTTCTTGAGCTTACTCATATTGAAAAGGAATACGGCCTGAACGCGGCTGTTTATGCCAAGCTTGAATACTTCAATCCCGCGGGCTCTGTCAAGGACAGGATCGCAAAGGCCATGATTGACGATGCCGAAAGGTCGGGAAGGCTCACCCCGGGCTCCGTGATAATCGAGCCCACCTCCGGAAACACCGGAATAGGCCTTGCCTCGGTAGCGGCCGCAAGGGGCTACAGGATCATAATCGTAATGCCCGAGACCATGTCCGTGGAAAGAAGACAGCTTATGAAGGCCTACGGGGCCGAGCTCGTCCTTACCGAGGGAGCAAAGGGCATGAAGGGTGCCATCGCAAAGGCCGAGGAGCTTGCAAAGGAAAATCCGGGCAGCTTCATCCCCGGCCAGTTTGTCAACCCCGCAAATCCGAAGATACATTTCGAAACTACGGGCCCCGAGCTCTATGAGGATCTCGACGGGGACATCGACTTCTTCGTCTCCGGAGTGGGGACCGGAGGGACGATAACGGGCGTGGGCGAATACCTGAAATCAAAAAAGCCTGATATCCGGGTCATAGCCGTTGAGCCAGCCTCCTCTCCCGTTCTTTCCACCGGAAATGCCGGCCCTCATAAGATCCAGGGAATAGGTGCGGGCTTTGTTCCCGAGGTCCTTAATACGGATATATACGATGAGATCATAACCGTTTCCAACGAGGACGCCTTTGAGACCGGCAAAAGGATCGGACGTCTTGAGGGGATCCTGGTGGGCATTTCCTCAGGCGCTGCCCTTCATGCGGCCATTACTCTTGGAAAGCGCCCCGAAAATGCCGGCAAAAGGATAGCGGTGCTCTTCCCCGATACGGGTGACCGTTATCTGTCCACACCTCTTTTCGACTGACAGGGGCATACCTGTTGAGGCAGGCGATATGAAAAATGTAAAACGCCGTTTTGATCCCTTCCGGATCGAAACGGCGTCCTTTTTACCTGTTCTTTGAAATAGGCTTCGCTCCTGCCTTTTCCTGCAGGTTCTCGATCATCTGCTTAAACCTGCTCTTCTTCTTTTCCTCCTTGGGAGCCTGCTTTCCGTGCAGTCCCTTTACTCCTATGATATAGATTCCGCTTACGGTGGCCTTGACCTCCTTCTTTACAGGCACATCATCGAAGATTTTCTCGTCACAGACCATGCTGAGGATCTGGGGTCCTACCTTGGCCTTGACTATGGGAAGCTTTGTCCACCTGAGGTATTTCGGCGTCTGGTCGATGACCATCTGCGGCAGCCCCGATTCCTTTATCTTCATCCGTTTTTTGTCGATGATGAGCATCGAGACCGTCTGCTTATAGGCCTGAAGCTGAGCCTCCTGCTCCTGCTGCCTCTTCTGGGCCCTCTTCCCGAGGAAATACAGCGCCACAACGGCCGCTATCAGGACGACCAGAACAATTATCAGGATAATAAGTCCCTTAGACATAATGTCCCTCCATTCCATATATCCGGCAAACGCTTCATATCTGTCCGGTCACCCGGGCATATATGAAACGTCTGCCTCTTTTTGCACCCTATCCATTATACAATAATTCTGTCTTAAGGCAAGAAAAAATCCTGAGCCTGAAGCACCGGTGCAGGCTTCCCAAGGCTCAGGATCATGAATTCCCTTAAAATACAGTCATACAAACCGGCGTACCGTGATTATTGAGCGGTACAGGGCACTGCTTACCTTTATGCCCGAGGCCGGGGTGCTGGCGTGTACTATCTGCCCGTTTCCAATATATATCCCCACATGGCCGCCGTAATAGATAACATCCCCGGGCTGGGCCGACTCATAGCTCACCTCACGGCCCGCCACCGCCTGGGAGCTTGAATTTCTCGGAAGCGATATTCCGAAATTGCTGTATACGGACTGGGTAAAGCCGGAGCAGTCACAGCCCTCCGTAAGGCTCGTGCCCCCCGCAACGTAAGGATTGCCCACAAACTGAAGAGCATAGCTTGCGATCTGCTGACCCTTTGAGGAATTTCCGGGGTCATAGCTCTTCTTCTCCGTCTTTTCAGACTTACTCTCCTCCTCGCTCTTTTCGCCCTCAGAATCGGTATCGACCGAAGAGAGCTCCTCACCGTTATTCTTTGCCTCCTCCTCGGCCTTCTTTTTCGCGGCCTCCTCAGCCTTCTTCCTTTCCTCCTCGGCCTTTTTTCTTGCAGCCTCCTCAGCCTTCTTCCTGGCTGCCTCCTCGGCCTCTATCTGCTTTATGACCGCAGTCTGCGCCTTGATCTCCGACCGGTATTCGTCCGCCTTTGCCTGGGCGCTCTTCAGCTTATCATCAAAATCCTCAAGGCTTTCCTTTTTTTCGTCTATTATATTCTGAAGGGTGACCGATTGCTCCTCGTAATCGCTGTGAAGCTCCTCAAGATCGTTCATTTCGTTTTCCAGAGCGGTCTTAAGCTCCAGCACCTCATCCCTCGTACGGACATAATCGTCAAGAAGCTTTCTGTCATAGGAATAAAGCTTTTCAACGTAGTCGGATTTATTCAACAGCTCTGAATAGCTCTGGGAGCTTGAAATGAGATCAAGGTAGGAGGGATCCCCCTTTTCGTACATGAACTTGATACGAAGCTTCATCGCGTCACGCTGTTCCTGCTCCTTCTGCTTTGCGGCCTCGTATTCAGCGGTGGCTTCGTCGATCTGAACCTGCTTATCGGCAATGTCGTCTTCGATTATGTCCACGGTAAGCAGCAGGTCCACGAGCTCGGCATCTATCTGTGCCAGCTCGTCCTCGAGCTCCCCCTTATCACCCTCCAGGGCTTCTATGTCCTCGTTAACGGAGTTGAGCCTGCTTTCCGCTTCCTTTTTCTGATTCTGAGCGTCCGTTTTTGTATCGGCGCTGATGACGCAGGGCATCGTTGCGGCAAGCACCGATGCCATGATTACAGATATGACCCTCTTATTCATTTTTACCCCTTATCCCGGGACCGCCAGGCTTCCTCGCGATCCCTTTTTTATTCGTTTCCATTTGATGTCTCCGGATATAAAAGCGCTGTCAGAGCGTTTCGATCACAGAGACCGCAGGCGCAAAATGCCCTCCCCCGGCAATTTTGCGGATCATTTAACAGTTAACGAATTTAATTCGTTCGCTATACTAACAGGTCCCCACCGTTCTCGGGAACGGGATAACGTCCCGGATATTGGATACCCCGGTCAGATACATTATCATCCTTTCAAAGCCCAGACCGAAGCCCGAGTGAGTAACGGTACCGTATTTGCGCAGGTCAAGGTAGAAATCGTATTCCTCCTTGTCAAGACCCAGCTCGTTCATCCTTGTGACAAGCTTGTCATAATCGGCCTCTCTTTCGCTCCCGCCGATGATCTCGCCGATGCCGGGAACCAGACAATCCATGGCGGCAACGGTCTTTCCGTCCGGGTTCTGCTTCATATAGAAGGCCTTG
>DFEA01000011.1:12741-18548 GCA_002368575.1 Lachnospiraceae bacterium UBA3814
AAGGCCTTGATCTCCTTCGGATAATCTATAACGAAAACAGGGCGCTTGAACTCCTTCTCTGTAAGGAACCTTTCATGCTCGGTCTGGAGGTCGCATCCCCATTCCACCTTATAATCAAACTCATCGTTATGCTTTTTGAGTATCTCCACCGCATCGGTGTAGGTTATCCTTCCGAAGTCAGAGCTGATAACATTGTCGAGCCTTTCAAGAAGCCCCTTGTCCATGAACTGGTTGAAGAAGTTCATTTCAGAGGGAGCATTTTCAAGGACATAATTGATTATATACTTGATCATGCTCTCGGCGATAGCCATGTTATCCTCAAGGTCGGCAAAGGCCATCTCGGGTTCGATCATCCAGAACTCGGCCGCATGCCTGGTGGTATTTGAATTCTCCGCCCTGAAGGTAGGGCCGAAGGTATATATGTTCTTAAAGGCCATGGCGTAGGTCTCGCCGTTCAGCTGGCCGCTGACGGTAAGGTTGGCCGACTTTCCGAAAAAATCCTTAGTATAGTCAACAGTATTATCGGCATTTTTAGGGATATTATTAAGGTCTAAGGTCGTGACCTGAAACATTTCCCCGGCACCCTCACAGTCGCTCCCGGTGATGATCGGAGTATGCACGTACACAAAATCCCTTTCCTGGAAGAATTTATGTATGGCGTAGGCCGCAAGGGAGCGGACGCGGAACACTGCCTCGAAGGTATTGGTCCTCGGCCTCAGATGCGCGATCGTCCTCAGATATTCGAGAGAATGGCGTTTCTTCTGGAGAGGATAGTCAGGAGTAGAGGCGCCCTCTATCCTTATTTCCTCAGCCTGTATCTCAAAGGGCTGCTTCGCCTGCGGAGTGGGAACAAGAGTCCCGCGGACAACTATCGCCGCACCCACGTTCAGAGAGGATATCTCCTTGAAATTGCCGAGCTTATCCGAATACACCACCTGGATGGGATCAAAATAAGTCCCGTCATTTACCACTATAAAGCCGAAGGTCTTTGAGTCACGTATGCTCCTGACCCAGCCTCCTATCGTAATCTCCCTGTTAAGGTAAGCATCTGTGTCCCTGAATATCTGTCTGACCGAAACCAAATCCATTTTAATCCACCTCATTCTGTGCGTTCACTATAACTTATTGGTGCACACGATCGCGATAGGAAAGGCGCTTTCAGCGTCTCGCACTTATTCGACATTTGCAGGCAAATGTCGAATTGGATCGTCGCAAAGGGAAACGAATAAATTCGTTTCCTATATTTATGTTATTGAGTATATATACCGATACAAAGGAGATGATAGCACCTTTCAACCTGTTTTACAAGAATTTTAAGGCAGCGCTTCACTTTTTGCCGTATGGATGCTAATATTTATACAGTACAGTTTTGACCCGGCATCATCGGATGAATTGCCGATGCTTCTTATCCTTTTGTCGGGCAGCTCAGCAGATATGTGAGGACAGGATATGGGTGTCAGGCCAAATTCACGTGTATTGATCGTAGACGATATGCGCGTCAACAGGATGATATTATCATCGCTTCTTTCATCAAACGGTATTACCGCGGATCTCGCCGGTGGCGGTGCGGAGTGCGTGGAGCTCTGCAGGAAAAACAGATATGATCTTATTCTTCTCGATCACAGGATGCCCGATCAGGACGGTATAGATACTCTGGCACAGCTTAAGGAGATCTTTAAGGAAAGGGGAGAGGATATCCCTGTTGTCTGTCACACGACAGATTACGCGCAGAAGAACATAAGCCTTTACAAAGCGGCAGGCTTTTCAGATGTTCTGATAAAGCCCATCGACCCGAGAGAGGTCACAAGGATCCTTATGACATATCTTCCCGAGGGGAAGAACAAAGCTATAGATTCCTCAGATGAAGGAGAAAACAGCAGGCACCAGAAGGAGCTTGACAGGCTTCCGGGGTGGCTCAGGGAGCTTTCGGAAAGGGAAGGCCCCTCATGTCTTGATCTCCTTGCCGGGATCGACAACTGTGATTCTGCGGAGTTTTATCTGGACGCGCTTTCCGTATTTGCCTCCTCCATCACAGAAAGGGCCGCCGGAATTGAGGACGCCCTTAAAAGCGGGGATAAAAGGCTGTTCCTGAAAAGGCTCCACGCCGTAAAAAGCATGGCAAGGCTCGTTGGAGCAGAGAGGCTTTCGGAGCTTGCGGATATCCTTGAGGAGGAGTCGCAGGAGGGCACGGACACCGCTTCCGATGCCGGAAAGCTCCTTGACTGCTACAGGGAGTACCTGGCTCTGCTCACTCCCCTGACAGCCGGAAATGACCGGTAAAGCAAGCAGCGGCATATTACCTTGTCAAACTTATTCGGCGTTCGTTCCGCAAATGCCGAATTCATGCGCAGCCCGTAAGAGGACCGTAAATGGAAAAGAAGGTTATTTTCATTGAAAATACAAGAAGCTTTATAAATACTGCGATCGAAATAAAGCTTAAGGAAGCCGGATATGAGGTGATAAAGACTCCTGACGATATGGAGGAGGTGGAAAAGCACAGGGATGAGGCGGATATACTGCTTTATTTCCCGGAGGGTACAAGCCTGAGGATAGATACGGCGATGCGCTATCTTACCTCATTAAGCCGTGATGAGCATAAGACCCTCTGCCTCATCGGCGAACAGTCCTATATTAACCGGGCCAAAAAGTCAGAGGGCGGAGAATACGTCAGGTGCGAGTTCGTAAAGCCCTTAAACATCAGCCTTGTTATAGCGGATATACTGCGCCTTTCCGAGATGCATGAGGAATACCGGCGAAAGAAGACCATCCTTATCATTGATGACGACAGGGATTACAGGACCGTTCTGCTTCACTGGCTGAAGCAGGATTATGAGGTGGCGGGCGCCGGCACCGGAAAGGAGGCCCTTGAGCTCCTTAAAAAGTCCACTCCCGACCTTATACTTCTCAACTATGAGATGCCGGATATTGCCGGGCATGAGATACTCGACAGGATACACAAGAATCCGCTTACGTTCAGTATCCCCATTATCTTTCTGACCGAAAAAAACGACCATGACAGCGTTGCCGATATCATATCACACAAGCCGGACGGATATCTTTTCAAATCCCTTAAGAAGAACGAGCTCCTTGACGATCTGGAGCGGTTCTTCTCCGAAAGCATTCTGGTAAAGGGCAGCCGGCAGGGCTGAACACACCGGACAGCATATGCGCTCATGCGGATCATTTCCGGCTTAAGCGCGGGAAGCTCAAAGGAGCACGGCACGCACCCGGCGGCCGTATCGCAAATAAAAAGGAGACCGTATCAGGCCTCCTCCTTAAGAAATCTCTCTCTGAAGTCATGCACAGGCATGGGCTTTCCGTAATAATAGCCCTGAAGCCGTCCGCAGCCGATCTCCGCGAGGAAATCCACCATCTCCTCGGTCTCCACACCCTCGGTAAGGGTGTTGATCCCAAGGTCATTTGCCATCTCTATGACTCTTCTTATGATCTTTGCGGAATTCTCGTTCTCCTTAAAGCCCCTCAGGAATACCATATCGATCTTCATAACATCAAACTGGTAATCCTTAAGTACATTAAGAGATGAGTAGCCCGAACCGAAGTCATCAAGCCAGATCTCATAGCCCTTTTCCTTAAAGCCCTTCATTGCGTTCTTTAAAATGTTCATATCGTCGGTAAGAGCGCTCTCGGTGACCTCTATGTGAAGATAATGCCTGTCGATATCATACTTCGCTACCAGCTCCTCCATCACGGAAACGGTATCCATCAGCTCAAAATCAAGCTGCGAGAAATTCAGGGAAACGGGGACCGCCTTTTCACCCTTGTCAAGAGATTCTCTCAGATCCCTGCATACGGTCTCATATATACACTTATCAAGCTTATGTATCTGCCTGTGCTCCTCAAGAATGGGAATGAAATCACCCGGCGAAAGGAAGCCGTACTTGGGATCGATCCACCTTGCAAGCGCCTCGCACCCCGCAAGCTTCCGGGATTCCGACCATACCACGGGCTGGTAATAGACCTTTATATAGCCCTTTTCAACCGCCTTGTCTATATTGTTTACAATATACTGACGCTTAAAGAAGCGGTCAGCCATGGCCTTGTCATATTCATTATGATCACGGTCATATTTATGCTTGATCATCGTGCAGGCATACCTGGCCTTATCCACGCCCTGTCTGGGATCACAGTAGATATCATCCGGCCTGTACAGTCCCACCTTAAGCCCCATGTAGATCTCGTCACGCTCCGAATAGAAGTTCCTTCTTACGATATCCGTCTTCTGAAGGGCCCCCTCCCAGTCCGTCAGCACCACGAAATGATCATCAGACTGCCTTGCCACCAGATCGCCCTCAAAGGCCTCCTCAATGAGCTTTCCGGTCCTTGTCAGCAGTTCATTTCCCTTTATGAAGCCAAACTGGTCATTATAGTTCTTGAAATTACCGATATCCAGAAAGAGAAATGCCTTATCGTGTACCTTGTCTCCCGATAAAATAAGAATCTCAGGAACATTTTCGTAAAAATAACGTATGTTATGTATTCCCGTAAGCTCGTCAAAGACCGCGGCCTTTTCAAGCTTTTCGTTCATGCCCTTAAGGCTCTCCTCCTTCACCGCCTGATCATGTCTCTGCCTGTATATGCTTATGCTCGTCATCAGGATCGATATCCAGAACATGAACAGATTTATCTTATCGCCGGTCTGGAACTGCACCTCCGGTATCAGTATGCATTTCTGATAAAAGAATAGGAAGGTCGATGAAAGAAGGATGAAGGATACATACGGCTTCCATACAAGAAGGCAGGAAATGTAAAGCTCCATGGTAAGGAAGGTCAGTATCTGCTTGCCTCCGGCATAGTCAAGGCTTGATATATATATTCCAAAGCCCATGCATATCGCCGAAAACGCGACCAGAAGTCCGAAGCCGATATTTCTGCTGAGCTTTCCCCTGCTCCTTATATATTTGACGGAATAAACCAACATCAGTATTCCCATCGTAAGAAGGATAACATAGGAATACAGGTGCTGTACTATCCAGTTAAAGTCTCTTGAGGTATCGCTCAGGATCACATACTTTATCAGGACCCTGAGTATCATCCACACCTCGAGGACAATGACCACGGTAGACATATAGATACTTGATCTGATATTCGCGTCAAACAGATAGTGGGTTATGTACCTGCTGTTCTTTTCAAACCCCAGCAGCTCCTTAAGCTTCTTTCCCATGAGCCCTCCTTACCGTCATTCCCTGTTCTCATGCTCTACGAGCCGCTCAATCCCATAGCGTCTTCTGAGCTCGGGCTTTTCTATTTTTCCCGTAGGATTCCTCGGAACCTCGTCGAAAATGATCCTCCGGGGCCTCTTGTACCTCGGCATTCCCTTGCAGAATTCCTCTATCTCCTCCTCTGTACAGGTCATTCCATCCTTTACGGATATGATCGCGCCGGCGATCTCCCCCAGTCTCTTGTCCGGAAGTCCTATTACCGCAACATCCCTTACCTTTTCATATTGCCTGATATAGTCCTCGATCTGAACGGGATACAGATTCTCCCCTCCCGAAACGATAACATCCTTTATCCTGTCCACGAGGAAGATAAAGCCGTCCTCATCCTGCATCGCAACATCGCCCGTAAACAGCCACCCGTCCTTAAGGACCTCCGCGGTCGCCTCAGGATTGTTGTAGTAGCACTTCATTACTCCGGAGCCCTTTACGCACAGCTCCCCGGCCTCCCCCTGCTTTACGGGGTTTCCCTCGCTGTCTACGATCCTGCATTGCCAGCCGTAGCCCGGGATGCCTATGGCGCCCACCTTATGGATATTCTCAACCCCCAGATGCACGCAGCCGGGGCCG
>DFEA01000011.1:18592-45337 GCA_002368575.1 Lachnospiraceae bacterium UBA3814
ACGCAGCCGGGGCCGATGGATTCGCTGAGGCCGTAATTGGTGTCGTATTCATGCTCAGGGAAGTACCTCTTCCATCTCTTTATAAGAGAAGGCGGCACGGGCTGGGCGCCGATATGCATCAGCCTCCATCTCGAAAGATCATAGTCCTCAAGCTTTATATCCCCCCTGTCAAGGGCATCCAGGATATCCTGGGCCCAGGGCACCAGAAGCCACACTATGGTGCAGTGCTCTCTGGATACGGCATCAAAGATATATTCAGGCTTGGTACCCTTAAGGAGCACGGCCCTTGAGCCCGCCACAAGACTACCCATCCAGTGCATCTTGGCCCCGGTATGGTAAAGCGGCGGTATGCACAGGAAGCAGTCCTCTCTTCCGGTGCTGTGATGATGCTGCTCCACCGTAGCCGCGGTCATGAGGCTTAAATGCGTGTGCAGTATCGCCTTCGGAAAGCCCGTGGTCCCTGAGGAAAAGTAGATCGCCGCATCGTCAGAATCCTCTATCCTTATAAGAGGAGCCTCGCTGTGGCAGTCTCCCACCAGCTCTCTGTAGCTCTCCGCAAAGCTGGGGCAGGTCTCTCCCACGAATATCAGCAGCCTGTTCCTTGAAAGCTTTTCCTCTATGGCCTCGATACGGCCTATGAACTCAGGCCCGAAGAGCAGGACGTCGACCTCCGCAAGCTCTGCACAGTACAGTATCTCCTCCGAGGAATACCTGAAATTAAACGGGACCGCGAGAGCTCCCGTCTTTAATATCCCCATATATATGGGCAGCCATTCAAGACAGTTCATCATCAGTATGGCTACCTTATCACCCTTTTTGATACCTCTTGAAAGGAGCATGTTCGCGACCCTGTTGGCCTTTTCGTCAAAGACCTTCCAGGTTATCTCACGCCTGTAGGGCCCGTCGCTGGTAGGCTCTATCAGCGAATATTCCTTCCAGGTCACTCTCCTGGTCTCCTTCTGCTCCGGGTTCAGCTCGATGAGCGCCACCTCGTCTCCGTAAAGCTTCCTGTTCCTTTCAAGATAATCCGTAATGGGCATTACTGCTTCCTCCTCATTTCTTCTTCTGGCTCTTTGCGAAGAAATCCTTCCACAGAGCCGGATGGAAGATTATAAGCAGCGGGAACAGCTCCAGCCTTCCCGCCAGCATATCAAACATCATAACATATTTTGACAGTATTGAAAAATGTCCGTAATTCTGGGTGGGTCCTACCATGGCAAGCCCGGGACCGACATTATTAAGGGTAGCCGCCACCGCCGTAAAGCAGGTGACTATATCCTCCTTATCCAGTGAAAGTAACAGCATGGATATGATGAAGGTCATGGTAAAGGTCAGGAAATAAACATTGGTGGACCTTACCACCTCATGCTCTATGGGCTTATCGTCCATCTGGATCTTCTTGACGCTCTTTGGATGGATAAAGCTGGCAAGCTCCTTCCTTACCGTCTTCATCCCGATGACAAACCTAGAGACCTTGATGCCTCCCGCCGTGCTTCCGGCACAGCCCCCGCAGAACATAAGGCACACAAGGATCATCTTGCTGTAGGTATCCCATTTGTCAAAATCGGTTGTGGCATAGCCCGTAGTGGTGACAATGGAGGACACCTGGAAGAAGACCGTTCTGACATCATCGGAAAAGGCCGCGAACCTGTCCCAGAGAGAGATCGATATCGTCACTACCGCAAAAAGCACCACCGAAAAATACGTCCTTACCTCCTCCATGGTAAAGGCCCGCTTAAATTCCCTGAAGAGCAGAAGATAATAAAGGTTGAAATTAACACCGAACAGCAGCATGAAGATCCCTATTATCCATTGCTGCAGAGACGTATAGGAAGCTATGCTGTCATTTTTAATGCCGAAGCCTCCCGTCCCCGCGGTACCGAAGGAAAGGGTAAAGGCATCAAAAACAGGCATCCTGCATATAATAAGGCACAGAATCTCAAGAACGGTCATTACGAAATAAATGACATACAGAAGCTGTGCCGTGGACTTAAGCCTTGGCATGAGCTTTCCTACCGCCGGACCGGGGCTCTCCGCCCGCATAAGATTGAAGTTTGAGCCTCCGTTTAAGGGTATCACCGCAAGCAGGAATACCAGGACTCCCATGCCCCCTATCCAGTGGGTAAAGCTTCTCCAGAAGAGCGAGCAATGGGATAAGGCCTCAACATCCGTAAGCACGGAGGCGCCTGTGGTAGTAAAGCCCGAGATCGTCTCAAAAAGCGCATCGGTAAATCCCGGTATCTCCCCGGACATATAGAACGGAAGCGCACCGAAGATACTGAGCACAAACCAGGAGAAGGCCGTGATAAGGCAGCCCTCCTTCAGATACATGATGGCGTTTTCCGGCTTTTTGTGTGAAATGAACCACCCCAGAGCCAGGCAGATCAGTACCGTGATCAGAAAGTATAACCCGCCCCTTTCTCTGTAGATCAGAGCAACGAGACATGGAAGAAGCATTAAAAAGCCCTCTATCATGATGACCTTGCCCAGAATATAGCCTATGATCGAACTGTTCACTTTATCCCTCTTTGGCGCTGATCTGCCCTTTCCGGCGCGATTTCAGCGCTTACCCCGTTATTTTTTTTGATATTATTCCAGGATATCCAGTATATTTGTAAAGCCGAGCCGCTTTGTTACCACCATGACGGAATCTCCCACATGTATGGAATCCTGACCGCTGGGGATGATTATCTGTCCCCTGCGGTTTATGAAGGAGATAAGCACGTCATTCTTGATGTTGAGCTCCTTAAGGGTAGTATCGGTCACCGCCGACTTCCTGTCTATTTTAAACTCCAGAGCCTCCACCCTGTTATCGTACAGATGGTACAGAGTCTCCACGGGATTGTTTCCGGAATTGTTCCTGGCCCTTACATAGGCGATTATAGCCTCGGAAACTATATACCTTGGGTAGATCGTGCTCCCCAGGTCAAGCTTTCCGACTACGCCCCTGAAGTTAAGACGGTTTATCTTTGTGACCACCTTGGCATTTGAGACCTGCTTCGCGTAAAGGGTGAGCAGTATGTTCTCCTCATCGATCCCGGTAAGCGGCACAAAGGATTCGATACTCTCAATGCCCTCCTCCTTCAGCACCTCCTCCTCGGTTCCGTCCCCGTTTATTATGGTGGCCCTGGGAAGCAGGATACTGAGCTGTTCGCAGCGCTCGGTATTCTTTTCTATTATCTCCACCTGCACCCCGGTGTTGATAAGGAAGCTTGCCAGATAATAGGCCGTCCTTCCTCCGCCGATGATGATGCAGTTCCTTACCTTATCCGTATTGAAGCTAAGCTTCTCAAAGAGCTGCCGCGATTCCTTTCTGGTCACGACGATGGAAATGATATCATCCTTCTGAAGCTCATGGGAGCCGTTTGGTATAAACACCTCCCCGTCCCGCTGCAGAGCGCAGATAAGCATCCTTGCGCCTATCCTCGAAAAGATATCGCTTATCCTTATCCCGTCAAGGACATGGCCCTCCTCTATCTTGTATTTGACCACCTCGACCTGGCCTCTGGCAAAGGAGTTCACCTCAAGAGCATCAGGCATACAGAGGATATCGGCTATCTCTCTTGCGGTCTCGTATTCGGGGTTTATGATCATCGCAAGCCCAAGCTGCTCCTTTATAAAGGTGATCTCCTTAAGGTAGTCCGGAGTCCTGACCCTTGCAATGGCGGTACACTTTCCCACACGCTTTGCCACCGTGCAGCAAAGAAGATTCAGCTCGTCAGAGTCGGTTACCGCTATGATCAGATCCGCGTCCTCGATCCCCGCCTCCTCCTGAATGGAAAAGCTTGCACCGTTTCCCTCAACTGCCATGACGTCACACTGATTGCTCATGGCGGTAAGCCGCTGCTTGTTTTTGTCTATTATGGTTATCTCGTGGCCTTCATCGGAAAGGTTCTCAACCAGTGTAGTCCCGACCTTTCCCATACCCACTATTATTATCTTAAGCCCCTGCCTCGGCTCGGGCTTTTTCTCGCTTCGTTTAACTCCAAACATCAGATTCCTCAAATATTCCCGTAATAAACGGGTTGATTACGATATAGAATACAGGTAGGCTGTCCTGCTTTTCAACGTTATCTCAAGCTCCCTGATCCCCGAGGACACCCCGCCCATGATCAGCTCATACCTGGCCTTTATCCCGGGAAGGCCCTCTGAAGACCCAAGGCTATAATACAACGTTTTGATATCCATTTCAATCGCCCCGTACTCCGTCCCGTAGCTTAGGCTGTGAACCTCACCTGCCCTGAAGATCATCGGTCCGCAGCCGGTCCTTTTATAATAAAGGGTCCTTTCGTCCGCCCTTATCAGGTTCCTTTCGGGCGTGCCCGCCTTTACATCCTCATATTGAATGAGATGGATGCCGTCCGCTGCGTGATATGTCCCTAAAAGCTCGCTTACGACCCTCTCTCCGTCGCCTGCTGCCCCCTCGCCCTCGATAAATGCGCCCTCTATCCGTATAAAAACCGGCAGTCCCTCTGCCTCCGACCGTCTCATATCAGTATTCCTCAATATTCACGGCACTGGCGCTCAAATCCTCTATATGGAGGAGCATAGCCGCAAAGCGGGCAAACCTGTCCACCGAATCACTGACATAAAACCTGTGGCCTGGCCCCCCTTCCGGCACCTTCGCATCATTCAGTATCCCGTTTGCGGAAAGCAGCTCCTTAAGCTCCCTTGCCGTTTCATAAGCCGGGTTTACCAGAGTGACCTTCTCACCCACGATCCCTGCAATGGTGTCCTTTAAAAGCGGATAATGCGTGCAGCCCAAAATGAGGGTATCGATATCCTGTCTGATAAGTCCGGAAAGATAGCGTCTGGCTATCTCTTCGGTGACCGGATCGTCTGTCATACCCTCTTCAACCAACGGACAGAAAAGCGGGCAGGCTTTTCCTATAACCTCAATATCCGGATCGATCCTTTTTATAAGCCGGTTGTAAAGCCCTGAATTAACCGTGCTTTCCGTGGCGATAACGCCTACCCGTTTGTTTTTCGTGGTCCTGCCGGCAACGAGCGCCCCGGGCTTTACAACTCCGATGATCGGAATGCTCAGGTTCTTCTCCACGGTCTCAAGAGAAAGAGCGCTCATGGTGTTGCAGGCTATAACAAGGGCCTTGACCCTCTGAGTAAGCAAAAACCTGATGATCTGCTCCGTATATTTTGTTACGGTCTCCGCAGATTTGGAGCCGTAGGGCACCCTGGCCGTGTCTCCGAAATATATTATCCTTTCTGCGGGGAGCTGCTGCATTATCTCCCTGGCAACGGTCAGTCCTCCTACGCCCGAGTCAAAAACTCCTATCGCGGGGCACTCCTCTTTAGCCTGCTCTGAGCCGGCTGATCTCTCATTATCCATCGGAACCGTTTCCTTGATCTTTATTGCTTCTTAGCTGTTCTGTTATCCCTTTTTCCTGATTGTCGATATGGGTGCTGACCCTTTCCTGGGCCTTCTTTGAATCGCCCTCAAAGATCGACTGCATTATCGCCCTGTGCTCCTCTATGAGCCTCTTATGGTTTGATTCGTCCTTTATATACTCAAACCTGTAGCGATAGATCCTGTCCGCAAGGTTATTTACCATCTGGCTCAGTCTTTTGTTCTTCGAGGAATCAAGTATCCTGTCATGAAACCTGACGTCCGCCTTCGCAATGGTCTTTGCGTCCCTTGTGAGCACAGCATCCTCAAAATCCTTTTCCGCCTTGCGGATCCCGTCCTTTTCCTCCTCCGTGATCCTTTCACACGAAAGCCTTGCCGCAAGTGAATCCAGAGCCTTTCTTACCTCAAGAACATCCCTGATATCCTCCTCGGATATCCTTGCCACCTCGGCGCCCTTTCTCGGCACCATGGTCACAAGTCCCTCAAGCTCAAGCATTCTGATCGCTTCCCGAATCGGAGTCCGTGATACGTCCAGCTTCCTGGCCAGATGTATCTCCATAAGCCTCTCTCCGGGCTTCAGCTCACCGGTGAGAATGCCCTCTCTGAGCGTGTTGGAAACAATATCCCTCAGTGGCAGAAATTCATCCATCTGCAGCTTAAGATCATGATCCTCCATGTCCGCCTCCTTTCCACGACCGCGCATTGACAGTCTGCCCGCCGGCAGCTGAGCCAAGCATCGGTTCCGTTAAAATAACCCTCCCTCCCCGCTCATCCTCACATAACCCGGTATAGCAGCTCATCGCCCTTCTTTCATTGTCAAAAATACCGAATACCGTAGGCCCGCTGCCGCTCATCATCGCGTTAACGGCCCCATCAGAGATCATCCTGTCCCTTATCCTGCCTATGACCGGATGCTCCTCTGCCGTTACCTCCTCTAAAACATTGCCCATTAAGGAGGCGGCGGTGCGAAGCTCCCCGTCCTCTATGGCCCTTACTATGCCATCGATATCGGGATGGTTCCGGATCTCTTTTTCATCAAGCTTTTTGTATACATATCCCGTCAGTATCTCAAAATCAGGTTTAAACAATATTATACCGCATTTCGGAAGTTTTTTTAACCCTGTAAGTTTTTCCCCCATTCCCTGTGCAAGAGCGGTCCCCTTAAGGATGCAGAAGGGAACATCGGCACCTGTCTTAAAGCCCTGAGCCATAAGCTCATCTGTGCTTAAGGACAGCTTAAAGAGCCGGTTCATCCCTTCGATCACCGCCGCCGCGTCGGCGCTTCCCCCGGCAAGCCCAGCCGCCACCGGTATATTCTTTTTCACGGTGATCGCAACACCCTCCGAAATACCGTATTCCTCCCTCATAAGAGCCGCCGCCTTATAGCAGAGGTTATTTTCGTCCTTCGGTATTTCGGCGGAATCGGTGATTATACTGATCCCCGTGCCTGTTTTTTCAAGAACGATCTCATCCGCAAGCTCGAGCGACTGCATGACCATCCTGACCTCATGATAGCCGTTCTCAAGGACCCCAAGCACATCAAGCCCTAAATTTATTTTGGCATTGGCCTTTAAGCTTATCTTACACATCCCGTTATCTCGTTTATATCCCTGATATCGTGTCTCTCCATATATTGTATCATACTTACGACTGTTTTTTCAGTAATAAGATGATCTCTGAAATTCATCATGCCTACGGCGACCGCCCTCGCTCCCGCCATCATGAATTCTATGGCATCCTCACCCGAGGCGATGCCTCCCATGCCTATCACAGGTATCCTTACCGCCCCTGCACACTCATATACCATCCTTACCGCCACCGGCTTTATCGCCGGCCCCGAAAGGCCTCCCGTCTTATTTGAGAGCACGAAGCGTCTTTTCTCAATGTCTATCTTCATCCCGGTGATGGTATTTATAAGAGAGACCGCATCGGCTCCCGCCTCCTCGCATACCCTGGCCATGAGAGCGATATTCGTCACATTCGGCGAAAGCTTCATGATGATCGGCTGCCTTGCGGCCCTTTTGATCTTTTCGGTTATCCTTGAAAGCGCCCCCGGATCCTGTCCGAAGGCTATCGCCCCCTCCTTCACGTTAGGACAGGACACATTTATCTCAAGAAGGTCGGCGTCGGTATCCGCAAGCCTTCTTACCACCTCAACGTATTCCTCCTCGGTCTTTCCGCACACATTCACTATGATCCGGGTGGGTATGTCCGTTTTATCGATGGTCTTATAGAGAAATTCAAGATCCCTCTCTATAAAGGTATCGATCCCCGGATTCTGAAGACCAATGGCATTAAGCATCCCCGAGCTTGTTTCCGCTACCCTCGGCGTTCCGTTTCCCTCCCAGGGAAGCAATGAGACCCCCTTGGTCACTACGGCTCCGAGCTTATTGATATCCATAAGCTCCGAATACTCCATCCCGGAGCCAAAGGTCCCTGACGCCGTCATTACAGGGTTTTTCAGGGTGACTCCCGCTATGTCCACCGACAGCTTACGCTCCTTCATATGATGACCTCCTCCGCCTTGAAAACAGGGCCCTCCGCACATATCCTCTTATTCCTTACCCCGGAATGAGGATCGATATCCCGGGAGCCGCAGACACAGGCAAGACAGGCTCCGATACCGCAGGCCATCCTTTCCTCAAGGGATACCCACGCCTCAATACCGTTGACCCCGCAGTATTCCTTGACAGCCCGAAGCATGGGAGCCGGGCCGCAGGCAAAGGCCGAGCCGGCCGACAGGCCGTTCTCCCTTATGGCATCCAGGACATTTCCCTTCGTAAAGGACTCGATAATGCCTTCCTTAAGGAGGCCTTCGATATATTCGCTTCCTTCCCTGCCGCACTCCTGTGGCCTTTCCACCGCGATATGCACCCTTCCGTACTCTGACAGCTCCCTAAGCAGGAAAAGCTCGGGGTCCCTGTAGCCGAGAACTATGATATTATCATTTCTGCTCTTTGCCGTAAAGAGCATCGGCGGGATCCCTATCCCTCCTCCTATAAGGAGGACCGGCCCCTTTACCTCTGCCGGAAAGCCATTTCCCAAAGGACCGGTCACCTCGACCGTATCACCCTCTCTTAAGCCCGATAGCTGCCTCGTTCCCTCGCCGGCTATCCTGTATACTATCCTAAGCCTCCTGCCCTCCGTTTCGCAGATGCTGATCGGACGGGGAAGGAGCCTTGAGGGATCCTTCGTGTATACAGCTATGAACTGACCCGGCCGAGCCTCTTCGGCGATCCTCCCCTCAATCCAGAGGCTGAAGACATCGGAGGCCAGCCTCTCCTGCTTTATTATCCTTGCGGATTCACTGTACTTCATATCCTGTCCTTTCTGTATGACCGATTCACCGGCCTGGTCTATGACGTCGCCTCGTATACCACCCTTCCACCGCAGATCGTATACAGGACGCGCCCCCTTAAGGTCCTTCCGAAAAACGGGGAATTGACCGACCTTGAGGCCTGCTCCCCCTCCCTTGGTATCCACACCGCATCAGGATCAAAAAGAACGATATCGGCCCTGCGCCCGACCTCGATATATCCCGCATCCAGCCCGTAGACCTCTGCCGGATTGCGGCTCATAAGACGGATAAGCTCCCGAAGGCTTAAATGCCCCTTGCCGACAAGCTCTGAGAGCCCGAGAGAAAGCGCGGTCTCAAGACCCGTGATCCCGCTCGGCGCCTTCGTAAACTCCAGTGCCTTTTCCTCCCTCGTATGGGGAGCGTGATCCGTAGCGATCATATCTATGGTGCCGTCCTTAAGCCCCTCTATGATGGCAAGCCTGTCCTCCTCCGTCCTCAGGGGAGGATTCATCTTGGCATTGGTGCCGTATTTCTTCACCGCCTCCTCCGTAAGGGTAAAATGATGTGGAGTAGCCTCGGCATGAATGTCGCCGCCTCTTTTTTTCCCTTCCCTTATAAGCCCGACCGCTTCCCTTGTGCTGACATGCTGTATAACAAGACGCACTCCTGTTTCCAGGGCAAGCCCGATGTCCCTTTTTACCATGGATATCTCGGCCATCCTGTCAGAGCCGCCGATTCCCGCAGTCCTGGAGGCCTCTCCCTCATTTATCCCGTTATTCTTAATATACGAAGGGTCCTCCTCATGAAGGCTTGCGGGGACCTTGAGGGGCGCGAGCTCCTTAAAGGCCCTTTTCAGAAGCTCCCCGTCAAGTACCGGCCTCCCGTCATCCGAAAAGCCTGCCGCCCCGGCCCTTATAAGGGCCTCATAATCAACGGTCTCCTTCCCCTCCATGCCCTTAGTGAGGTTTGCGACCGAATAAATATTTATACCCTCCGCTGCCGCCCTTTCCAGAACAGCCTTAAGTGTATGTACCGAATCAGGACACGGCCTTGTATTTCCCATCATCACGACAGAGGTAAAGCCTCCCTTCGCGGCAGCCTGTGCCCCGGTATGAATATCCTCCTTCGAGGTAAAGCCCGGATCCCTGAAATGCACATGGACGTCAACCAGCCCCGGAGCCATGACAAGCCCTGCCCCGTTTATCACCCTGATCCCTCTGTCCGGGGACCCGCAGGGGCTTAAGGAGCCTTCCTCATGCTCCTCTCTGATGCTCATTATGACACCGTCCTTTATAAAGACCTCAGCACACGCTCTGCACTCATTCAGACCGTCCTCAAGCCTTACATTCTTAATAAGGATGCCCTGGTCCCCGTTTCTGCCCCCGGTCTTACTTTCCTTCTCCATTACCTTCATGCCCCTATGCCGCAAGTTATCATCCGTATCCGCCAATTCCGTCATGGCCCGTAAATGGTAACTGCTGAAAAAGCCAGTCCAAATCACGGCTTGATTTAAACTGGCATTTCTGACTCCCTTATGGTATAGTATGGTACCGGGGAGCGGTTCACACCGCCGCCCGTGCAAAGCTGCACGGCAGCCACCCGGCTCACGTGCAGTATAGCATACTATTGTTTTTTATTCAAGACATCAGAGGATAACATGCTCCGTATCATAATCGCCCTTATTTTTGTAGTACTTATGCTGCTCATCTCGGTTCCCATCTGGCTTATCCTTGAGGTGGTGGGACTGTTCTCGGCACATGAAAAGGAAATGGCCTCCCTTGCGGTGCTGCGCTTTGCCTTTAATGTAATAGTGCTGATAGCAGGCACCGACGTTACCTTTATCGGCGAGGAAAACATACCGAAGGATACCGCGGTTCTGTTCGTGGGCAACCACAGAAGCTACTTTGACATAATCCTTCAGGGTACCCGTTTTACCCGTCCCACAGCCTTTATTGCCAAGAAGGAATTCGGTAAGGTTCCCATTTTCGGGCTCTGGATAAGGAACATACACTGCCTTCTGCTTGACAGGAACGACCTCAAGCAGGGGATGAAGACGATCTTAACGGCCATTGATTACATAAAGGAGGGGCGCTCGGTCTTTGTCTACCCCGAAGGCACCAGAAACCGGACGGAGGAGCTTCTGCTTCCCTTTAAGGAGGGAAGCCTTAAGATCGCTACCAAAACAGACTGCCCCATCATTCCCGTGGCGATATCCGGCTCCTCGGCAGTATTCGAGGATCAGTTCCCCCGGCTCAAAAGGGCAAGGGTGATAGTCCGCTACGGCAGTCCCATACGTCCTTCCGCGCTTTCAAAGGAGGAGCTTAAGTTCCCCGGCAGGTATACCGCCGACGTTATCGCAAAAATGCTCACAGAGGATATGCCTCTTCTGGAGAAACGACCGGTCTTGTGAAAGGATGACTGATGGATAATAAAAAAAATAGCAGGTTTGCGGTTTACAGGGCATATTTTCCCTATATCCTCCTCCTGCTCCTTTCCCTTATACTCCTTATAAGAGCCTTTTACAGCTTCTGCTCCTCCGACGAGCCCTTTTATTTTTCCACAGCCTATCGTTTTTTCCGTGGCGACAGCATCTTCAGGCATGACTGGTTTCCTACACAGCTTTCGGGAGTCATCCTCCTTCCCTTTCTGTCGCTTTTCATCAACTGCGCCAAAGGCACGGAGGGAGTCCTTCTGTTCTTTCGTATACTCTATCTGATATTCTCCCTTATGAACGCTTTTCTGGCCTTCAGCCTCCTTAAGCGGCATAAATCCCGTCCTCTCTCCTTTTCCGTCTCGGTCTGCGTGCTTTTCTATGCCCACCTGAATATCGCGACCCTGTCCTACTATACGATATCGGTCCAGTGCTTTTTTTCCGCAATGCTCCTTATATACCACAGCGAAAAGCTCCCCGAAGGGGACAAAAGAGGGCGGTTTCTTATCCCGGCAGGCATTCTTTACGCGCTGTCGGTCCTTGCTCTTCCCACCATGGCTTTGGGATATCTGCTTACCGTTATCTGCCTTACGGCACTTTTACTGTGGGCGGGGCCACGAAAGGCGCCAGCCTTTAACAGTCCGGGTACAGGGGCGCTTCGGGAAGCGGTGCAAAAGGCACGTCTTAAGGAGCTTATGTCATATACCTTTATCGGTATCCTCATACCCGCGGTGGGCTTTTTCATATTTCTTCTTTTCAACGTACCGATAAAGGACTTCATAGCAAACATCCCCTTCGTGCTTTCCGATGAGGAGCACGGCACCAGCCTTATCTATCCCCTGAAGAAATTTTTCATCGGTATAAACATGGAATACGGGGCTGCCGCCTTTGCAGGGTATCTGCTTATAGTCGTAAGCTTTTTTCTTGATGTCCTTCTGCGTATCCGGCCGCGGCTTTTAAAGGAGCTGAAAAGAGAGGACCTTTCAAGGCCTGTTTTTGCGGTCGATACAGCCTTATTCATCATGTATTTCATTAAAAGCTACGGTCATACCGGTTATATCCAGACAGCCCTCTGCCTGTTTTCCCTTCCTCTCTTTTTTATGACGGAAAAAAAGGACCTTACCGCCTTCTTTACCTTTTTCGTAAACGGAATGGTCTTTTCTCTTGTATACAGCTACTCCTCGAACGGGTATCTCTATATCCTCTCAATGGGACATTTTATCGCCTCTGCGGCAGGCATGATCTTTGTGGCGGACTTCTGCACACAGGTGTTAAAAAGGGAAATACCCGGGCCCGCAGCCTCTGGGAAGAGCGCGGTAAGCACTCTCATGGCGGGGCTTTGCATTGTGGTCCTTTCAGTTACCGTGCTCCAGACCGCCGCCCTTCGCATCGTTAACGTTTACCGTGACGCACCCCTTCCGGCGCTGACTGCCCGGATAGAAAGGGGCCCCGGAAAGGGCCTGTATACAACTCCCGGGCATTTAAGACAGTATGAGGAGGTAATGGAGGTGCTTACGGAATATGCCAATGCTGAAGTATCCGGCGGAAATGATATGCTCTTTATATCAAAGCTCCTTCCCTGGGGATACCTTGTCTCGGATTTAAGGACCGGAGCCCCCACCACCTGGCGGACCGAGCTCGGAAGCGACCGGCTGAGGGAATACTACAGCTTAAACCCCGACCGCATACCCTCGGTCGTGCTGGTACTTGATAAGGAATACGGCAGCTACGATACCTGCGGGGACGTTGTTGCGGACCCCATTCCCAATCTCAGTACGGATAGCGAGGGCTTCCTGCCCGATTACATGAAAAAAAACGGCTACAGGGTCATCCCCGTAGCCTGCGGAACTCTTTTCCTGCGCTGAACCAATCATTTCCTGTCTGCGCCGATCTGCCCGCAGATCGGATCATTTACTATTTTCGCCGTCTCCCCCCTCCACGCAATCTATGAGGAACGGCGGCCTGTTCCTGCTCTCGTCAAGCACCCTCCAGAGATACTCACCCAATACACCCAGCATAAGCAGTATCATCCCCGTGGAAAACAGGACAAGACACATGAGCGAAGCCCAGCCCGCGATGGGAGTCCCGACAGCCAGCCTTTCTATGATGACGGCGATGATCCATATAAAGGCAATGATCGCGCAGAGTATCCCCATTACAGACATAAAGCGGATCGGAAAGTAGGAAAAGCTCATCATGGAATCAAGGACAAGCTTGAACTTCTTCGCAAAGGTCCAGCGCGACTTCCCGATCTCCCTCTCCCTCCTGTGAAAATAAACAAGCTTCGGAGAAAAGCCCACCCACAGCACCTGCAGGGTAAGGGAGGAATTCTTCTCATCCATGCCCAGGATCACATCAATGACCTGCCTGTCAAGAAGGTAGCAGTCAAAGCCTCCCCGGGGCATATTTTTATTAATGAATTTCCTTACAATGGTATAGTAGATGCCTGCAAAAAACTTTTTAAGCGCGGGATCCTCCCGCTGCTCCCTGACCGCGTAGACCACCTTGCTGCCGCGCTTCCAGCCGTCATAAAGCTCAAGGATCAGCTCCGAATCCTCCTGAAGATCGGCCTGCTTTGTAACGGCGCAGTCGCCGCTGCACTCGGAAAGGCCCGCAAGGATCGCCGCATGCTCGCCGAAATTCCTCGAAAGCCTGACGCACTTCACATTCTGATCCTTCGACCTTATCTCGTTCATGATCTTCCAGGAATCGTCCCCCGAGCCGTCGTCCACGAAGACTATCTCGTAATCTCCAAGCCTTGATAAGATCTTTGCACGCATATCCTCATAAAGAAGCATAAGGGTATCCGCATTATAATAAACCGGGATAATTATAGAAATCCTGCTCAATAGCCCACCTCATCCTTAAACCAGCCGTCCAAGCTCCCTTAAAGCCTCCAGGTATTCCGTATAGTCACGGATATACTCATTGCCGTCATAATGCTCGCTCGCAAGCACCAGAAGCACCGAATCAGGGGAAAAATCGTACATATCCTTCCATAGCATAGGCGGAAGGTAAAGCCCCATTCGCGGACGGTTCAGCTCAACAACGGCATTATCCTTACCGTTATCGATCCTTACCCGGGTACTGCCTGCCACATTTATCAGGACAAACTCCGACCTTCTGTTGGCATGCCGTCCCCTGACTACGGAAGGATCGCTTCCGTAAATATAAAAAACTCTCTTTACATCAAAGGGGACGTCAATGCCTCCGCATTCCGCGACCACCAGGTTTCCCCTTTCATCCCCGTATTCACCAAATTCTATGATCCTGTACTGATCCTTAATATTCATGATCTCCCAAACCTGTTAAGGCAGTCAATGACACGGCTCTGCTCCTCATCGGTAAGCCCGTTGTACATCGGTATCGAAAGCACCGTATCCGCGTAGCTCTCCGTGACCGGAAAGCTTCCCTTCCCGTATCCCAGATACCCGTACGCCTCCGATAAGTGCGGCGGGATCGGGTAATGTATTATAGTCATTATCCCCTGTTCCTCAAGATATTTCCGAAGCTCATCCCGCTTTTTACACCTGATGACATACTGATGATAGATATGATCGCAGCTCTCCCGTTTTTTAGGAAGGGTGAGCAGGGGATTGTCTATCTCCCGGTCATACCTCTCCGCCAGAGCCTGCTTTTCCGAATTAAGCTCCTTTGCATGCTTAAGCCTGACCCTTAAAAGCCCTGCCTGTATCTCATCGAGCCTTGAGTTCATCCCTACGACTTCATTATGATAGCGCTTCTCACTGCCGTAATTCCTCAGTACCCTTATCCTTCCGGCAATCCCCTCATCATCGGTCACTATACAGCCCGCGTCTCCGAAGGCCCCGATGTTCTTTGAGGGATAGAAGGAAAAGCATCCGATGTCCCCGAAGGTCCCGCTCATCCTTCCCCGAAAGCCCGCCCCGTGAGACTGGGCACAGTCTTCTACAAGCTTAAGCCCGTGCCTTCTGCAGATATCCGTTATCCTGTCCATCCCGGCCGCCTGCCCGTAAAGATGCACCACGAGCACGGCCCTGGTCCTGTCGGTTATCCTCTCCTCTATAAGGTCCGCGTCCGCCTGGTAGAACCCGTCAGGCTCCACAAAAACAGGCGTCGCTCCGTTTATGGTGATCCCCATAACGCTTGCTATATAGGTATTGGCCTGAACGATCACCTCGTCCCCCTCGCCTATGCCAAGCGCCCTGAAGGCAAGGATCAGCGCGTCCAGACCGCTTGCGACCCCGACACAATGCTTCGACCCGGTAAAGGCGGCATACTCCTCCTCAAAGGCGGATACCTCCTTTCCAAGGATATACCAGCCCGATCTCAGCACCTTAAGCGCCTTATCCTCAAATTCCTTCTGATATCTGAAAAAGCCCCTGTCCAATCTGTTAGTCTGTATTGTCTCCATAACGCCTATTATAATAACAGAAGTCAGTCAAGGTCAAGACTCCGCCTGGTTCTTTGAACACTCAACGGCCCTTCTCCAGCCCTTTATCCGTTCTGCCCTTTCCTGTGCCGTGATCTCCGGGTCAAACTGCTTTTCCGGCTGCCGGTTCTTTGCCACATCCTCCATGCTCCTCCAGAAGCCGACCGCAAGCCCCGCAAGATATGCCGCTCCCATGGCCGTAGTTTCCACACAGCCGGGCCTTAACACCCTCTTGCCGGAGATATCGGCCTGTGCCTGCATCAGGTAATCGTTTGCGCTGGCACCGCCGTCTACCTTAACGGCCTGTATCCCGATCCCCGCGTCAGCCTCCATCGCAAGCAGCACGTCATTTATCTGATAGGCTATGGAATCAAGGGAGGCCCGTATGATATGGTATTTATTGACCCCTCTCGTGATGCCCGTGATCGTCCCCCTCGCATAGGGATCCCAATAAGGCGCTCCTAAGCCCGTAAAGGCCGGGACAACATAGCAGCCGTTCGTATCCTTCACCTTACAGGCCATGTAGCCCGAATCCTCTGCCGAATCAATAAGGTGCATTTCATCCCTCAGCCACTGTATCACCGCTCCCGCCACAAACACGGAGCCCTCCAGCGCATATGTCACCTCTCCCCCTGTGCCCCAGGCAATGGTGGTCAGCAGTCCGTTTCCCGAAAACACCGGCCTGTGACCTGTATTCATCAGAAGAAAGCCGCCGGTGCCGTAGGTGTTCTTCACATCCCCCTCACAGAAGCAGGCCTGGCCGAAGAGCGCCGCCTGCTGATCGCCGGCGGCCCCGGCTATGGGGATCTCACTTCCGAAAAACGAGGGGTCCGTAAGCCCGTAAACAGAGCTTGAGGGCACCGGCTCCGGAAGCATCGTCTCAGGGATGGAGAGCCTTTCAAGGATGTCTTTGTCCCACTCAAGGGTATTGATGTTAAAGAGCATCGTCCTGGAGGCGTTGGAATAGTCCGTAACATGCACTCTGCCCTTAGTCAGACTCCAGATAAGCCAGGTCTCGACGGTACCGAAAAGAAGCTCCCCCGCCTCCGCTCTCTCCCTTGCGCCCTTAACATTGTCGAGGATCCATTTAAGCTTTGTAGCGCTGAAATACGGGTCTATCACCAATCCGGTCTTTCTGCGCCAGCTCTCCGTAAGGCCCTCGCTCCTAAGCTCATCGCAAAACTGTGCTGTACGCCTGCACTGCCATACTATTGCGTGATATACGGGCTCACCGGTCTTTCTGTCCCATACGATCACCGTTTCCCTCTGGTTTGTAATGCCTATCGCGGCTATGTCTTCGCCGTGCACCGAAAGCTCCCTCATGGCGGCCTCCGCTACAAAGGTCATGCCCGAAAGGATCTCCCCGGCATCGTGCTCCACCCATCCCGGCCTCGGAAAATGCTGGACAAATTCCCTCTGAGCCATGCTGACCGGCTGTCCGCTTTCGTCGAACAGTATGCACCTGTTGCTTGTGGTTCCGGCATCAAGTGCCATTATATATTTTCTGTGAGGCTTTTGCGCAATGATCATCATACATATCTCCTCTGTTCAAGGGGCTTATACCCCGGTAATAGCTGACCCGGCTTCCCCAAAAGCCACCCGGCTTCTGTTTATCCCTGACAGTGTGAATAACTGCCGACTTCCGGCCTTATCGCTAAAAAGGGACAACAGCTTTGCCGTTGCCCCTTCAGGCTGCCTGTTAAGACCTTTTCCGTTATTTCTTCTTAACCTTTATCTTACAGGATCCGATCGCCTTACCGTCGGCGTACATCGTGATCACCGTCTTGCCCTTCTTTTTGGCTGTCACGTACCCGTCCTCGTCAACCTCTGCCACCTTGCTCTTTTTAGATTTGAAGGTGATGACCTCGTCATTATCACCCGGATAAAACTGAAGCTGGTATCCGGCCTTTATTTTAAGTGTGAGGGGCTTCGTCTCATAAAACTCAGGCTCTAATTTCACAGTCTCCGGGTCAATATCCTTGCCTATGACCTTCACGGTGCAGCCCGCCACAAGATTTCCGTTCCCGTACATCGTGATAACCACAGTCCCCTCGGAAACAGCCGTGATCACACCCTCCGCGCTGACTGTTGCGACCTTCGTGTCTGCGGATTTAAAGGTAATGGTCTGTTCGTCATCCCCCTCGTAAAACTCCAGCTCATATGTACTTCCCGCATTCAAGACGAGGGTCTCACCCTCCTCATCAAGCTCCGGACCCTCGTAATCCTCATCGTCCTCGGATACCTTCACCTCCGAAAGCTCCATTGCCCGGACTGTATATACATCCGCAGCAGAACCGGCCATTACTGCCGACGCCGCCCCAAGCAGCACCAGACGCTTCCATTTATTGATCATATCGTTTCCTCCTTTACTGTAGATTAAAAGAATATACCTCGGCTTCTCACCCTTTGGCGTGCCTTTGTTTGATTTTACCATATATGAAGCATAAATAAAAGAACCGTTATGCCCGCAAACGCAATTAACTGCCGTTTTCAAAGCTCTGTATCTTTGCGCTTACCATAAACACTTATGCGCGCAGACCGATCCGGCATTTGCGAAGGAAGCGCCGGATAAGCCCGGTAAGGATTTTATACTCGTGATCGCAATCAGGTGCCGTTTTTTATTTATGGAATCCATGCGTTCACTCGTTATACGACCAATTAATCGGCAGCTGTTACCGTTAATAATTTTAAATTACCGGTACAATGACAATGCCCACCGTCAATGCTACCTTAAGAGTACAGACCATTAAATCACAGAAGCATGACACACAGGCAGGGGTGAAGAATGAACATAAGGTACATCTATAAGGGAACGGACATTTTGCTGAAAGAATTCAATACATCTTACGAACGCCCGTATTTTGAGGTGACAGGCTTTGCGTCATATAAGGACAGAGTGTATATACCGCCGCAGGTAAACGGCTGTGAGGTGCGGGGAATATCCTTAAGCGACCGCGGTGATCACCGGCATCAGGAGGGGCATAAGGCGGGATACCCCGGTATCAGGGAATTGCATTTTGAAGCAGCGGTTAAAAGGATAGATCTCAATAATACCGATCTGCCTGATCTTGAAAGGATATGCTTTCAGGACGATCAGACAGATTATCAGTTCTCGGAGGGCATGCTGTTTGACCGTTCCGGCAGGAGGCTCCTTCTCACATTCGGAAGAGGGATGCATGATGAAGAGATAAGGATCCCTCCCGGAGTCGGCACTGTTGCTTCAAACGCCTTCCGGGACACACAGGTGAAAAGGATCATTTTTACAGATCCATGGATAATCATAGAAGGGAATCCCTTCAGGGATTCATACTGGATCGCCGGTCACCGGCAAACGGGAACCTCCATATATACGGGAAATATGCTTTTTCGTTATTTCGGCTCCGATGAAGCGGTGATCGATCCTTCCACAGAGCGGATAGACGATGACTGCTTTGAGGTAAACTGCCCTGAAAAGCTGGTGACCTGTTTCATTCCGCGGGACAAGGTACTTAAGCAGCTTGATGCAGGAGGCTGCAGAAGTATAACCATCACATCGGATATCAGTATACCCTGGGAAACTCTGAGGAACTGGAAGCATCTGGAAAAGGTCAGGCTGCCCGCACACAGTAAATATTATGATAAAGACGGAATTGTCTTTGACAGGGCTGAGGATATGCTCGTGTTCTATCCCCCCGGAAGGACCGGCGAGGAATATTTAATACCTGACGGAACAAAGCTCATCGGATCAGACGCTTTTGATAACCATAAAAACCTGAAAAGGGTGGTTTTCAGTCATACGGTCACGGAGATATTGCCCGGTGCATTTTTCGGATGCAGTAAGTTGGAAAGCGTCGATATGAAGCGATGCAAGGTAAAAAAGCTTCCCGATGCCACTGTATTTAATGACAAAGGAGTTTTTGAGGGTTGTGAATGTCTTACGGAGATAAAGCTTCCTGAGGTCCTTGAGCATATTGGAAGCCGGGCATTTTACGGAGCAGTGAAGCTGTCCGCGATACACCCTGACTGCCGTCTCAGGAGCATCGGTTCATATGCATTTTCAAAAACCGCAATAGATGAGATATCCCTTCCGGAGTCGGTGGAATATATTGCGCCGGGAGCCTTTGCCGACCGGTCTTCTTCAGAGCATTTATCGATAAGCATGTATGGCAGGGCAGAGAGATGGCTGCTGGAGGCGCTGGAATACACACAGCCCGGGCTCCCTCCCACGGCGGACAGGCTCACATGGCAGGGAGCGGATATAACATTTCTGGATAATTCCGGGCATACCGGGGATATACTGCATATACCCGGTTCGCTGGACCCGGCATACGGGCACTATATAGACCGGGCCCTGGCAGGAGACAGCTTTGATAATCGGAGCTATGTCATGTGTCTGGGCGGGATCCGCAATGAAGAAGAAAAAAGAGCCTTCGCCTTAAAGATCGAAGCCGAAGGAAAGGATGCGGATAACATATGCAGGGACTATATCAGACGGGTTGCCCCGCAGATAGCGGACGGATATGTGAGGGACGGCGAGGAAAAGCTGTTGGTTGACTTATTAAAAAAGGAATTCATTGAGGCTCATGATATGAGAGATCTGCTTAAGAAGTGCAGCGATAAGGGTTTAAACCAGGCATCTGCGTATATCCTGCATCTGCTTAACAGCAGCTCCGAAGAAATGATCACAGCCTTACAGATATAAGCCTATGAATCAAAAAAAGAAGCTTTACGCAAGAAAAATATTTGATATGAGCAGGGACCAGCTTGTAATGAAATATCATTTTCTTTCTCATGCACTGTACAATCTGGAACCTGCAGGGCTGCATGATACTGAGCTTGACAGTTTCCTGTATGCAACTGAGGGCATGCATTTTTACTATGATGAGGATCGTATTATCGGGGACTTCATGTCAGGCTCAAAGGATACCTCCCGTATATATCTTCACAGTGTGCTGCACTGTTTATACCTGCATCCGTATTTTGCCCTTCAGTACGAAAATCATGAACTATGGGATCTGGCATGTGATCTGTTTGTCTGGGATATCCTGGATCATCTGCAGCCCTCGGACGACCGGAAAATGCGCAGCAGATTGGATGATGTCAAGAAGACCGGTTCGATCATGTCCGCACAGATGCTTTATAAAATGCTGGACCTGATGATAAAAAATAAGATGTTGAGCCGGGACGACATAAAAATGGCCAAAAATGTCACATTGGAGGATGACCACATTTTATGGTATATGCCAAAAAGAGCTGCGGCCGGCGCCGGCAGTGGTCCGAAGGGGCAGGGATCAGACAATGCGGCATCGAATTATATGGCAGGGAATTTCACCTCCGTGATCAGAAAATGGCAGAAATCCGCTGATCATGCTGTCGCAGGCCTTGAGTCGGCTTTGCTGCGCTCCGGCAGGCTTCAGGGCAGGGACCCCGGTGCCCTGGTGGAGTCATTAAAGGGCATCCGCCGCGAAGAAATAAGCTATGCGGATTTTCTCAGGAAATTTGCCGCCATTGAGGAAAGGATGATGATAGATGATGATTCCTTTGACTATGGCTATTACACCTACGGTTTTCAGTTATATGAGGATATGCCCCTGGTAGAGCCTCTGGAATACAGGGAACTGCACACTATCCGGGAATTCGTGATCGCGGTCGATACCTCCGGATCGGTTGACAGTGATCTGCTTAAGCGGTTTCTGACCAAAACATACAATATCCTGAAGGAGAGCGTGTTTGCCGAAGACGGACTGGACGTAAGGATAATACAGTGTGACGCGGCGATTCAGAATGAAACTATCATACATAATGACCGCGATCTTGAGGATTATATCAATGATCTTAAGGTTTACGGCAGAGGCGGAACCGATTTCAGGCCGGTTTTTGAACATATTGAGGAAGTCAGAAATAACGGAGAGCTGAAGAATCTCAGAGGATTACTTTACTTTACGGATGGGATGGGCACATATCCTAAGCATCCCGCTTCATATAAGACAGCCTTCATCCTCTCCGAGCCCCGCCGTGATCCTTATGTTCCGTCGTGGATTCTGCAATATCAGCTAAGGGAGGATTTTACCGAATGAATATTTTACAGGCCAAGGATGAGGTAAAAAGAACGATCGAGATCTATATGGAAAAAAACGAATATGGCGACTTCAGGATACCATATATGAAGCAGCGTCCCATATTTCTTATCGGAGCACCGGGCATAGGTAAGACAGCGATCATTGAGCAGGTGGCCGAAGAGCTTGATATCGGGCTTATAAGTTATTCAATGACACACCATACAAGACAGTCCGCGGTCGGTCTTCCCTATATTGTAAACAGAAGCTTTGACGGGACAGAAGAACGTACAACGGAATACACCATGAGTGAAATTATAGCTTCCGTATATAGCATGGTGGAAAATACAGGAAAAGCTCAGGGCATTCTGTTCCTGGATGAGATCAACTGTGTGTCGGAGACACTTTCTCCCTCCATCCTGCAGTTTTTACAGTATAAAACATTCGGGAACCACAGGCTTCCCGGCGGATGGATCATAATAACTGCCGGCAATCCCCCGGAATATAACCGTTCTGTCAGGGAATTCGATATTGCCACACGTGACAGGCTGAAATACATATTTATAGAGGATGATTATACGGCATGGAAGCCCTATGCATATGCTAATGCCATACATTCCTCTATCCTGTCATTTCTTGAATTGAATCAACATGGGTTTTATTCGGTAAAGATCACCGCAAACGGATCTCAGTATGCTACGGCAAGGGGCTGGGAGGATCTCTCGTATGCCATTACCCGGTACGAAGAAAAGGGCTATCCCATTGAGCTGCCTCTGATCACGCAGTATATCACCGATGATGACATTGCAAGGAAATATGCGGTCTTTTATGAATTGTATTCAAAATACAGAAGGACCTATAAAACAGACCGGATATTAACCGGTAAGTGGACAAAGGAAATAATGAAAAGGGCTAAAGAGGCCGGATTTGACGAGCGTGTTGCAGTGATCGAGATGCTGTATGAGGCTTTGAATAACAGCTTTGAAGCTGTTTTAAGGAACCAGTTCACCCTGGAGAAGGTATCAAAAATACTGCGAAGCGTTAAAGAAAGGCTTTCCGATGCCAATGCGGATATTTCGGAGAGCGCAGAGCTTCTCGGGATACAGCTGGAGGAACTGACTGAGGAATACACGCAGAAGGAGGAAGCGCATGCCCTGTCACGTGAAGATAAAAAGATATATCTGGAAAGCAGAGCAATGCTGTATGAATATATGGAAATCATGAAAACGGCACCAGACTCAAAAGAAGGCCTTGCGCTTGTCAGGAAGCATTTCGATGGTCGCATAAAGGAACACTCAGCCGCCATGCGGGATAAAAGCAAGGGTCTGGAAAATGCTTTTTCTTTTATAGAAAAGGCATGGGTCACCGGACGGGAGATGATGTACTTTATGACAATACTGACCGCGGGTAAAAACAGCAGCAGCTTCATCGCCCTTCAGGGATCGGAGGGCTACAAACGTCATAATGCGAAAATGCTGGTATATGATGCAAAGGAAGAACTGCGAAATCAAATCGCAGATGATTTATAAACGAAAAGGAGGAAATCAACAATGAAGCAGGAAGAAGTACTGGGAAGGATCGTAAGGGACAGGATTTCTCTTGAGGAGGGCCTGTGTATAGGAACTCTGGACTGGATGTTCGGATGTCGAATGTATGTGGCCAAAAAGCGGATAAAGAATGATGAGGACAGGGATAAATACAGCGACAATGAGCTTCATATATCTGAACCCTGTCTGGAGATCGTCGACACGGTTCCCGCGATAGATGCCGGCTTTCCGGAAGAAGAAAAACCAAAGTTTTTCGGAAAGATCTGCCGTGATAAGATCACAGGCTATGAAGGCATGTGTATAGGCAGATATTGGAATTTCTATTCCGACAAGCAGTATTGTATTCAGGCAAAATACAGTAAGAAAAAGCTCAGGAAGCCTGCTGCCATGTGGCTGGATGAAGGCAGGATAGAAGTGACGGATTCAGCGGATGCTATCGAGCCGGAGTCCGTACAGACAGAGCGCCGGGGCGGCTGCCTGGACATACCGCTTCCCGGAAGGTATCTTTCGTTTGCGGAGCTTGAATTACAGCCATAATATGAGGATCAAAGTGCCGGCTTGATATATGATCCGAAATGCGAACATATGTTTGCCAAATATGCTCTTTTGTGTTATACTATAAGCACCGAAGCAGCAGATAGAATCACGAGTGGATCGAGGCAGAATATGGATAAAGAGTACCCCGCTATTGATATGTTGAAGACCGGCCAGAACATCAAGAAGATAATGAAATTAAAAGGGCTGACAGTCAAGGATATTCAGAACTTCCTGAATTTGAGTGCCCCGCAGGGGATATATCATTGGTTTATCGGGAAAAGTATGCCTTCGCTTGATAATCTGTATGCCCTCAGCGAGCTGTTTGGCTTACCAATGGATATAATGATCATCGGAGACAGGAAATTCGTTTTTGCCTCACCCGGAAGGACCTGGCATCAAGGGTTATATATCTATTATATAAAATTGATCCTTGCATATTCATGATCATTTCACATGACAGCTGAAAAAGGCATTACATGGTCCTACTGGCAATGCAATGCCTTTTTAAATTAAACGTAATCTATCATTCCTGTCCGACTTTCCCGCTCTCCATTGCGCTTATATAGATCCGGTCGATACCGGCTCGCTCTCCATTGCGCTTATATTGATCTGGTCGATACCGGCCCACCCTACAAGCTCCTTTACGTCAGGCGCCTTGGAGCTTTTAGGAGTATTTCCGTGTACCCTCCCCGGCATTCCCAACGATACGAACGTATGTTCGTTTAGATTCTTTTTATTCTTAACTTCCAATAATTTTACCACTCAATGATCAAATTAGTTGTAGCCGGGATTAAATTCCAATCCCGGCTACTGATTATTTTATGTTGGTCCAAAAACAATCCAATAAATATGGCAGGTTTGCTTTAAGCATCCTGACATGACTTGAATAACTGTAAATGACTCTCGGCTGATCCAGTCCTTCAGAATGAGCCACACATGTAAAGCCGTTTCCCTCATAGCCTATATATGTATGAACTACCTTTGTTTTCCTGGACTTATTCTTGGTAACTATGTTCATAAGTGTAAGACCATCGCCGATATCATAGAGATCTACTTTCCGTTCAGAAGGTTTATACTTATTCATCTTCAGATGTGCCTCCTTGAATGAATGCCATGATCTCTTCATAAGAAGGAACATGCTCCGAAAGAGTCAACAACAGATGGAAAAATGAAATTCCGCACTCCTTCTATCAAATCGCTACGGACCGAAAAAGAAAAACTCACTGCCCTTAAAAATCAGCAGTATGAAGAATTCTCATATGTTCGTGCCAAGTACCGTGAGCTTCAGACCGTCGCCAACAATGTGAACCACATGCTGGATCTGGAACATCCGATACAGAAGGATCTACAGCAAGAACAGCAATCAGAAGCTTCGCAGAAAAACAAATCCACACAGCAAAAAGAAACGGGGCAGTCATTATAGGCTGTCCCGTAGTTCTATTTCTGATTCTTTATTGCTGAAAGTATCCAACCGGAGTATCTCTTGCAGGCTTCCTCATCGAAGGGCGCATTCAGCCATTCAAGTTCCATTCTGAATTTGATGGCTTTGCTTACAGCCCTTTCAACACTCTCCGGCTTGCTGTTTTTCCTGATCTGCTGTGCTATCTCTTCCGCTTCAACCTGATAGAATCGAAAATCTTTATCTGCACCGTGAGCCGGATCCCACTGATTTAGGAATATCATAACAAGTTCAGCTTTTGTTGGTTTTGCCATTTTCAGATGCATAAATCTCACCAATCAGATCTTGCTCTAAGAACTATTCATCTCCCTCAGCAGTCTTCATAGACTGCTTTTCTATCCTGTCTTTTTCCTCCCGCAGGCAAACACACAAATTACTGTGCCTTTCAAGCGAATGGCGTTCTGTTTCTATGTATTTCCAAGAATCTTTATATTCCTCATTGACTGAGAATTCGGATTCACACATAAAATGGAGAAATCCTTCTACATCGCCTTTATACCTGGTAGCAAAATCATAAGCATCGGTTTCCTTCTCTTCATCGGTACTGTTGCGTTTGTCATACAACACATGATCCATATTACAGGACATATAGTAGACTCTATAAGGTATTTCCCGCACTTTTCCCGTTCCAATCAACCTGAATAGCGCCTCCCTCTTCTGCGCGTTTCTCTTTTTGATACGATCAACAGAATCAGTCCTAATCTCTGTATCTGAGTAAGAGCATTTTTCGCATTCAGGATCATCAATAATAACTTCATCCGGGGCAAATGCACCGTCCATATCTACAATATGAATGATTCCTTTGAAATCCGATGCTTTAAACGGATTATTATCCAGAAATTTCTTAACCTCATTTCCAACCATGGTTACTATGTTGGAGGATGAAACGCGATCTTTTGTGGTTATATCACCATGTACTACTTGAATATATACCTGTTCCCTGTCATACACCTGCGAAAGCGCGTACCCAAGTGCTGTTTCATCCGACGGTCCTTCAACTATTACAAGGAGTATTTTCTTACGTGTCATATGTTTTCCCTGCTTCCTTAAGCGCAAGCATTATCTCATAATTATTTGTGGGGTCGTAAACAGGTTCCGTCTGCTCTCCAAGTGTTATGTCACGGTAATAGAAATCCCTCAGGTTATTGTTTCCTTTTACATTTACAAATCTGATATACCTGTTCTCAGGATTAACTGTTGTAAACGCAATGAAGCCCTTGTCTATTGTCTCAAGTGGGCGCAGATTGTGGGACGTAAAAATGAGTTGCCCCTTTCCCTTTTCCGAAATGACCTTTAATAATTCCCCAAGCAGATATTCAAAAATCCCTGCATCCAACTCGTCAACCGCTAAAGTGATTGATTCCGAATTGTAAACAACTATAAGTAGCTGAAGAATTGAAACTATTTTCTTGATACCTTCAGACTCGTACTTAAGTGGAATTTCCTTTCCATTTCTCTCCGACATCAATTGCAAACGCTTTCCTGGTTTTGAATCCTTAGACAGTTCAGTGTCCAATTCATATACCTTTATGCTGAGTCCAGGAATTATTTGTTCCAGAACAATATTCATATTGCTCATCAATTCTCTGACAACATCTACCAGCTCCATCGGCACCAGTACTGATTCATTTAGTGGTATAGCAAGCTGACCAAATGTCTCTT
>DFEA01000013.1 GCA_002368575.1 Lachnospiraceae bacterium UBA3814
TAACGATCGTTCCGATATTATCCGCTAACCACACAAACATTCCTTTCCTCCTTACAAAACGCTTTTGCGCCGGCATTCATAAAACCGGGAGGTTTATTCTCTGAGCCTGTCAGCCTCCTTATACTTCCTGAAAAACAGCATATATATCATTCCCGCAAGCACCGCGACGGCAAGTATCAGTCCGAATATATTAACCTGCCCCGTAAACGCTCCGCCAAACTGGTTTATCATAAGAGCTATGGCATATGCGAAGCAGCACTGATAAAGGATCGCAAACCAGGTCCATCTTGTGTTGTTCATCTCTCTCTTTATGGCTCCTATCGCCGCAAAGCAGGGAGCGCAAAGGAGGTTGAATACAAGGAACGAAAAGCCCGTTATCGCCGTAAACGCCTGTGAGAGCGCCTGCCAGGCCGTAAGCTCCCCGTTTCCGTAAAGGATGCCCATGGTTCCCACTATATTTTCCTTTGCTGCAAGGCCCGTGATGGATGCCACGGCAGCCTGCCAGTTTCCCCAGCCGAGAGGGATGAATATCCACGCGATGGCGCCCCCGATCTTTGCGAGGATGGAGTACTCAAGCTCGCTGTCCTCAAGCATGCGGAAGCCCTCCTCCGTAAACCCGAAGAATGAGGTGAACCAGACCACTATTGTCGACAGAAGGATGATGGTGCCCGCCTTCTTGATGAAGGACCAGCCTCTTTCCCACATGGAGCGGAGTACATTTCCCAGCGTAGGCATATGGTACGCGGGAAGCTCCATGACAAAGGGTGCCGGCTCGCCCGAAAACATCTTTGTTTTCTTAAGCATTATTCCCGATACTATGATGGCTGCCATTCCGATAAAATACGCCGAGGTGGATACCCACGGTGAGCCTCCGAATATGGCGCCTGCGATCATGGCGATAAAGGGAACCTTGGCCCCGCAGGGAATAAACGTCGTCGTCATTATCGTCATCCTGCGGTCTCTTTCATTCTCTATGGTACGGCTTGCCATGATACCGGGCACTCCGCAGCCCACTCCCACGAGCATCGGTATGAAGGATTTACCGGAAAGCCCGAACCTTCTGAATATACGATCCAGCACGAACGCGATACGGGCCATATAGCCGCAGGCTTCAAGGAAGGCTAACATCAAAAACAGTACAAGCATCTGCGGAACAAAGCCGAGCACCGCCCCGACACCTGCAACGATGCCGTCAAGAATGAGTCCCTTAAGCCAGTCTGCAACATTTAAGGAATCAAGCGCATTTTCAACGATCACGGGAATGCCCGGTATCCAGGTGCCATAGTTTGTGGGATCAGGCTCCTCCCCAATCTCCTCAAGGGTCTTTACCGCAGCCTCATAGTCCTCAATGCTCGCTGTTTCCTCGGTTATCTCCAGAGTCTCCTCATCCTCTACCGTATAAACGAAATTGCCTGAAGGCGCTGCCCCGTTTTCCTCGGTATAGGCGTCGTACCCCTCAACTATCGCGGAGGCCTCCGCGTATCTTTCGGAGATCTCACCGTATCCGCCGTCATTTCCGAACAGGAAGAAGCCGTCTCCGAAGAGACCGTCATTGGCCCAGTCTGTAGCGGCCGCTCCTACCCCGACCATCGCGATCCAGTATACCAGAAACATAACAAGCGCAAAGATCGGGAGACCGAGAATACGGTTGGTCACTATCCTGTCTATCTTGTCGGAAACGGAAAGAGAGCCTGCGCTCTTCTTTCTGTAGCAGGATTTGATCACCTCGGCAATATAGACATACCGCTCGTTGGTTATAATGCTTTCCGCGTCGTCATCAAGCTCCTTTTCCGCGGCCTGTATATCACTTTCGATATGCCTGAGCGTATCGGAGGGGATCTTCATCTTTTCAAGCACCTTGTCATCCCGCTCGAATATCTTGATCGCATACCACCTTTGCTGCTCCTCTGGCATATCATGTATGACAGCCTCTTCAATATGTGCTATCGCGTGCTCCACCGGACCCGAAAAGGTGTGAAGGGGCACCGTTTTTCCGCTTTCGGCAGCCCTTATCGCTTCCTCTGCCGCCTCCTCGGTCCCGTCGCCTTTAAGTGCCGATATATCAATGACCTTGCAGCCCAAATGCCTTGAGAGCTCCTCGATCTTTATCTCATCTCCGTTCTTTTTTACGATATCCATCATGTTGACGGCCACAACCACCGGTATCCCGAGCTCGGTAAGCTGGGTGGTGAGATAAAGATTTCTCTCAAGGTTTGTGCCGTCTACGATATTCAATATCGCGTCCGGCCTTTCGTTGATCAGATAGTTCCTCGCCACTACCTCCTCCAGAGTGTACGGAGAAAGTGAATAAATGCCGGGAAGATCGGTTATGATGACATCATCATGCTTCTTAAGCTTGCCTTCCTTTTTTTCGACCGTTACTCCCGGCCAGTTTCCCACAAACTGATTTGAACCCGTAAGGGCATTGAACAGCGTGGTCTTACCGCTGTTCGGATTTCCAGCCAATGCTATGCGTATGCTCATTCTTTTTCATCCCTTCCCTTTATTCTACTTCTATCATCTCTGCATCTGCCTTGCGCAGTGAAAGCTCGTAATTCCTTACCGTTATCTCTATCGGATCTCCGAGCGGCGCCACCTTCCTGACATAAACAGATACATTCTTTGTTATTCCCATATCCATTATCCTGCGTTTTACCGGTCCCTCCCCGTGGAGCTTAACTACCGTGACCGTTTCTCCGACCCTGACATCTCTAAGCGTTCTCACAAATCAATCCTCCATCCTTTTCTTATACCATTATCCTTCTTGCCAGCTCATCGCTGACCGCAACACGGCTTTCCCTGACCTTTACGATCAGATTGTCGCCGAGTGAATTAATAATGTTCACCTCACTCCCCACGTTAAAGCCCAGGTCCTTAAGATGCTGTCTGACCTCGGGATTTCCTCCTATCTTTTTGATTATCTGTGGCTTTCCCTGCTCCGCATAAGTAAGAGGCATCATTCCCCATCCTCCTTGATCGTTTTGTATCGGGTCGCTGCTGAAATTAGCCAGAACTAACCCATACATCAGTATAGTTAGACGACGCTAACTTGTCAATGCATTTTTTATTTTAAAACATTCGTTGTCTGAACTGTTCTTTTATGATACCTTATAATAAATGATCGTATTGATCTCGGGGATCTGCAACACCGGTTTTAACCGAAAGAAGGGAGTTAATAATGCCGTTACAGGAATCAGGCGAAATGTATCTTGAAACCATATATGTTCTGTCACTCACTTCGGATTCCGTTCGCGGGATAGATATCGGTGATCACCTTGGGTATTCCAAGCCCTCTGTAAGCCGGGCTCTCGGGCTTCTGAAGGAAAAGGGACTGGTGACCAAAACCGAAGAGGGCTATATCAGGCTCACAAATGACGGAGAAAGGATCGCAAAGCGTATATACGAGCGGCATACACTTTTAACAAAGCTTTTCATAAGCCTCGGAGTAGACGAAAAGACCGCTACGGATGACGCATGCCGCATCGAACACTATATCAGTGATAAAACCTTCAATGCCGTTAAAAACTGTATTGAAAAAAAGAACCCGTCCTTTTTGAGGCTGCCCTGACGGGCTGACCGGGCCGCTATCCTTTTGCACCGATCCGTTTCACCGCCGCGTACCCTCTGTTTATGACCTCTATGAGCAGATCATTTCCTTTTCACTCCTTGTCGGTTATCCGGAGACTTCCGTCATCATCCCAGAGGAAAACGATGGAACGCCCGTCTCCGACAAAGGCCTCTACCGCCACCTGATCGGCATAGCCTCCTTCGGGCATCTCCCCGTCCACAATGATACTTCCTGTTGCCTTTCCGGCACTTTCGGATTCCTCAGTGCTTACCTTAAGCTTCTCTCCTGTGTAGTATCTGGCGATCACATGATAACCCCCATAGTTGAGATAAGTCTTGGGGAAATCCTCCACTATGAGCTCCGCGTGAGGGTCTGTGGGGCTTCCCGTGGTCCATGCGGTAAAGGTCTCAAGAAGGCTTCCGTTTTTATTATCCGTAATTCCCACAAGCTGTTTATGACCGGCCGGAACCGTTACGTTATCCCATGCCGCCTCTGACCCGAGAGCAATCTGAAGAAGCTCCCCGGCTTTTTCCCGGGATTTTTCAGCCTCCTCTGCCCTTTCCTGCGCAGCCTTGAGCCCGCTCTCATATAAGGGGTTATACCCGGCAAGCGTCTGTACACTGCCCAGGTATTGCTTCGCTATCCTCTCCTCCTCCACACATGCTCCATACATATCAGTCATGAAGGTTATCTCCATGGACCTCTTTGCTGCCTCCAATTCCGTGACAGCATCCGCCTTCACATTTACTGTCCGGGCATACAGCATTGAAGCCGCAGTCAGAACGACCGCACAGGTTTTTAAAGCGTCGGTGAGCACAACCATGGACAGCCTTGTCAAACAGGCTGAAAACGGTCAGAAGGATATGACCGCCCTGCAGAACAGCATGAGGCAGGTCGCGATCTCCATGAAGGATATGAACGCGGTGGTGCTTGAGGTGGACGAGGCAGCTAATAAGATCAATTCCATCGTAGAGATGATCAACTCCATCTCCTCCCAGACAAATCTCCTCTCCCTCAACGCTTCCATCGAAGCCGCAAGAGCAGGCGAAGCAGGAAAGGGCTTTGCGGTAGTCGCAACCGAAATAGGAAATGAGAATATATTTGAAAACCTGGAGGTTACCGGCGGGACTCTGGCAGATATGATCAAAATGGTATCCGATGTAAACGAGATAGCAGCCTCGGTAGCTGCCATCTCACAGGAGCAGTCTGCCAGCACCATAGAGATAGCGGCTACCGTTGAAAATGTAGTTGATAATGCCGAAAAGGTGGCCTCTCAGACCGTCAGAAGTCTGCGGAGCTTTGAGGCCGTCTCCTCGAGCTCATCCTTATCGGTTATTTTCTTCCTGTCAGGATCCATGAGGAACACCCCGCCCCATTCATACTCGTCCTTATACTTGGGAACAAGATGCATGTGAAGATGATGTCCGGTATCTCCATACATACCGTAATTGACCTTATCAGGATGAAAGGCGTCATGGATCGCCTGCGCGGTCCTGACCACATCCTTAAGGAAAGCCTGCTGTTCCTCCTCTGAAAGCTCTATGAGCTCAGATACGTGATGCCTGCTTGCCACAATGCATCTTCCCGGGTGTGACTGCTCCTTAAAAAGGTATACTGTGCTTGAAGGAAGCTCGCATATCTCGTATCCGAATTTCTCCACCAGCTCTCCCTTCATGCAATAAGCACAATTCTGATCCATTTTGTTCCTCCCTTCAAATAATGAGTTGCCCGACAAAAGTCCTTCGGGCAACTCTTATAAATAATGTCAGCCTACCATACCGCGACCCGGTCCTCTGGCGCAAGATACATCCCGTCTCCCTCCGTGATCCCGTAGGTATCGTAGAACTCCTCAAACTGCTGCACTATCGCATTGACCCTCAGATACTCAAGAGCGTGGACATCTGCCGCAATAAGATAATCTACATACTCCTTAGTTGCGATGGTTTTCCATGTCCTTGCGTAGCTTCTGAAGAATTTGTCATAGTCAAAGCCATCTATCTGCGAAGCAAGCGCGAGCATACATTTGAGACCGGCCATATCCGCAATGGTCTCAGTCTGTACTAACGCTCCGTTATAGTTTTTCCCGGAGCCGTCAACGGTCATGCTGCCCATATAGCTTATAAGCCTGTCGGCACGCTTCTGGAAGGTATTGTAGTCCTCCTCTGTCCACCAGTCTGCCACATTCCCGTCTCCGTCAAACTGGGCACCTCTGGTATCAAAGGCGTGAGACAGCTCGTGACCTATCACGGTGCCTATACCCCCAAGCTTCTCCTCAATGGACATATCCGATCTGTAGAAATCGCCTCCGAGTATCCCCGCAATGATATATATCTCGTTAGTATTCGGATAATAGAAGGAATTGATCTGCGTTACATCCTCCGACATCCAGTAGGAATGATCCACCTCGGTATTTACAAGCGATGTCGAGTATTCATGGTTGAACCTGTCTATTTTATCAACGGCGGACAGCAGGGTTTCACCCTCTTTCCCGCTTAATATCACAATAGCGCTCTCATCCACCCATTTGTCCGGATAGACTGCCTTCACCCCAATCTTATCAAGCTTACCGACCGCCTTTTCCCTGGTCTCATCTGAAAGCCAGTCAACGTCTGAAAGCATCCTGCGGTAATAGTCCGTTGCGTCCCCGATGATGCTTTCTATTTCCTCCTTGATCTCCTCCGTCATATATTTTTCCGTAAACATACGGGATACTGAAGCCGAAAGCCGGGTCGCGGTAAAATTATAAGCAAGCTCCTCATCGGAGGATACCTCGGATATACCGTTCCTCTTCATGCTTATCTCCTGAGCCTTCCTGTAAGCCTCCTCATCGATCAGACCGATATAGCCGGTAACGATATCATCTATTATATACGCCTTGATCCCCTCAAGGCTTTCCTCAGTATACAGTTCATTCAGGCCCTTAAGCCACTCGGGCTCCGGGAGGTTTAAATACTGTGACTTAGCATATCCGGCCGTCTCAAGGATCTCCGTAAAGGGATAAGCGGGAGAAAGCTCTGACAGCTCTTCAAGGGTCACAGGATTATAGGTAAGCTCAATTGCTGAGGGCGAGTTCCATTCCTGAACGCTCATCTCAAAGGCAGCAAGCTTCGCTTCAAAGTCATATTTTGCCTGAAGGAGAGACTCGATCTCATCAGCATTATAGCCCGCCCGTCCCAGCATATATCGTGAGGTCTCATCCGCCGCTTCCTTCGTCCTTTTTCCGTTTTCGGTAAGAGCTTCATACTCCGCGGGATCCCCAAGGGTAAGCTCAGTTGCATGCATAAACACGCTGTATTTATCGGAATCCTTATTATCCAGATCGATCCCCGGCGACGACAGGCAGTTTCCATAGTACCAGCATTCCTCAGAGGACAGATAGCTGCTTAACTCATCCATGTCATTTATTGCCTCCACCGGCTCGATATGCTTTTTTATCTCCCCGATATTATCAAAGCTGTTTCTGGCATCCCAGTCAAGCCAGAGGTTATAAAGGTTACGGCATTTTTCCGCATCCTCACCCTCAAGGCTATCATCCGTCATCAAAGCCATAAGCTCGTCGCGCCTGACTGTACCCAGCTCGTCAAAGCTTCCTGCCCTTACATGCCCCGGCTCAAGCTCAGCCGCCTTCAGCCATTCAGCGTTTGCCGCTGCATAGAAATCATCCTTAATATCAGGAGCATACCCTAATTCCTTTACCGTTCCGATCAGCATGGAGTTGACCCACGGCTTTTCCGCTTCCATTCTAAGGGCCAGCTCGTCCTCTGCTTCCTGAGCAGCCTCAGATCCGTTAAGAGCCTCTTCATGACTGCCCTGCTCCTCTGCCGCCTGCAGCTGACGGATCGATTCCGCGTAGGCGTGAAGCGCCTCAAGCTGTGCCGGCTGACAGCCGCTTATTGCACCCGCAAGCATTACTGCCGTCAGAAGGAAAGCAATTTTTCTTTTGAAAGCAACTATTCTCATCCTCTTTTTTCTCCTTTTCTATGCACCGATCCGTTTGCAGACATTTGCGAAGCAAATATCGAATTGGTTCGTGTATATTTACAATGCGCCGTCGCTCTCTCTGTTTTCACTTTCAAGAAGGGCTGAAAGAAACGCAAGCATCAGCCCCTGGCCCCAGCCCTGTATCCAGTCGCGGCTGATACCCCTGTAACCCTCCGCATCCTTCATGACCGCAGTACCCGCGGAAACATTCAGTACCCTTCCGTCAGGACTGATATTTGAAAGCAGCCCTCTGACAGCTGCCTTAACATATTTAAGATGCAGGGGGTTCCCCTTTTCAAGCATGGCCGCGCTGATTCCGGCCGAAGCTGAGACCTCCTCGTAGGACAGCGGATCATCAAGGACGGTCCTGAACAGACCGTTTTCTGTCTGCAAAAGCTTAAGCCCCGACAACAGTTCATTCAATGAGCCCGCAATATCCATGTACTTCGGATAGAGATAGGCCTCAGGAAGCACCACTCCTGCCCTTGACATGGTATAGGCCGCCCATGCATTGGCACGGCCCCAGTGTATGCCTGACATATGATCCTTATGTATATTGTCATAGCCGTGATACCAAAGACCGGTGGAGGGCTCCTGCAGATAACGGATATGCCAGTAATACTGGTTCAGAGCATCATCGATAAGAGCCTGATCCTTTTGCCTTACTCCCACACGGAGCAAAAGATAGGCGGCCATAAAAAGAGTATCCGCCCAGCACTGCTCATTAAAATCCGAGCCTGCCGCTACCGTATGCTGCAGGACACCATCACCGAAGCGTACTGCCTCCTTTTCTATATGCTCGATCTTGGAAAGGAGCAGCTCAAGATATTTCTCTTCCCCATAGGTCTCATAAAGGGTAAGCAGCGGATGGCCCATGGAACAGGTATTGACCGTCCATTTTGCAGGCAGCCCGAGCTCTATGAGCTCGTCTGTCCTCTCCTTTACGGGTGCTAAGAGGCTCTCATCACCGGTGGCCTCGAAAGCCCTGCATATCCCGTAATATGCCACGCCGCAGGGCCAGTCCCAGGTCAGGTCCATCCGCATGGTCCTCTCCGTGATCTTCCTTATAAGCTCAAGGATCTCATTTCTGTCGTATTCGATCTTCATTTTTGTCCTCCAGTGTCAGGCACGAGCCGAGTTTACTCGAGCTCATATCTGACACGCCTTAAGCCTCATTTCTATAATGCCGTTACGCTGTAGAAGCCCTAAGCTTCACTTCTATAATGTCGTAACGCTGTAGCCCTCCTCCACCTCGGCGTTTTCTATGCTCACCGGGGCGTTTACGAAGGGAGCCATGCTGTCTTCTATGGTAAAGCTGCAGTCTTTAAAGGCTATCCTTCCGGTATTATGGACCGAGAGCACTCTCAGAGAGTCCTTTATCAGCCCCTCCCCTGCCGTCGGCCTTATATCATAGGTGTCCTTCGGATGCCCGGTCTTTTCGGAAAGAGTCACGCAGACCCTTTCAAAGAGAAGGCCGTCTATGTTCTTAAGCTCTTCATCGCCGTAGATGAAGATGCCGTTTTCTCCGTTGGTACGGATATTGCTGAAGGTCACGTTCCTTATGCAGCCGGGCTTCGTATCGTTTGTGCGCCTGACCGCCGTTACCGCAATGGGTTCCGCTGACCCCCACCAGTGCAGCTTTGAGAACATACGGGTATTGATGATAAGGTTTGAGAGGATCACGTTCTCGATGCAGCCCTTATCCCGAAGCTGCAGTGAGATACCCCTGTTGGTGCCGTCAATGGTACAGTTTTCAACTACAATGTTGCGGAACACATCCTCGCTTTCGCTCCCGAACTTTATGGCGGCGCTGGTGGATTTTAAGGTGCAGCCGCTTACGACTATGTTCTCGCAGGCGCCGTATTTTGCAAACTGAGCCGTGTTCTTAAATACTATACAGTCGTCGGCAGTCTCAATATTGCAGCCGATGATCCGCACATTCTTGCAGTGGTCGGGATCGATCCCGTCACAATTTGCAAGCCTTAGATTGTTCAGTATCCTCACTCCCTGTATGAGCACATCCTCACAGCCTATGAGATGTGTCGTCCAGAAGGCGGAGCCGCACAGGGTGACACCCTCTATGGTAAGGTGCTTTACCCCGACCATGTAGATGAGCGGGGCCCTCGGATAAAACTTTCCGTCAATGTGCCACTTTGTTACCGTTCCGTAAAAGATCTCTTCGTTTCCGTCTATCCTTCCGCGTCCGCTTATGGTCACGTTTTCCAGCTCATTCCCGTACAGGAAGAACATGGTTGGCGCACCGTCATAGTCGCAGGCTTCATAGGTCGGACGTGAAAGAGCCTTTACGCTGCCTGTGCTCTGACCGAAAAGATCAAGCTCCTCCATATCATCCACTGCCTTCAGCACAGCCCCCGCCTCAAGATAAAGCTCGATATTCGAGGCAAGCTCAAGGGCGCCGCTTCTGAAAACATGTCCGCCGGAAAAGACCACCCTTCCTCCGCCAGCCCTGCCGCAGTCGTTGATAGCTCTCTGAATGGCATCCCGGTCATTGGTCGCCCCGTCTCCCAGAGCACCGTACTTCATTACGTCTATTATCATATTCTGCCCCTTTCAGACCTTTAAATGATGTGGAAAGCTTCTCAGCCCTTAAGCCCTGAGGTGGAGATACCCTCGACAAGATACCTCTGCAGCGTGAAGAAAATGATCATAGCCGGCAGGATAGAAAGCGTTGCCATGGCAAACATCGCACCATAGTCGGAGGACGAGCTCGGATCCGCAAACATCTTCAGAGCTAAGGATGCCGGATACATCTCGGTAGAGTTTACATAGAGCAGAGGCCCGAGATAATCATCCCATCTCCACATGAAGGAGAAAATGAGCCCCGTGATCATGGCGGGCTTCACAAGGGGAAGGATTATCCTTGAAAAGATCGTGTAATAGGAGCACCCGTCGATCTTTGCCGCTTCATCAAGCTCTCTCGGTATTCCGTCAATGAAGTTCTTCATAAGATAAACGAAAAAGCCCTGTGTGGCAAACCAGTAGGGAATGATAAGCGGAAGGTAGGTATTTACCCAGCCAAGCTTCTGATACCATAAATACTGAGGGATCATAAGGACCTGAGCCGGCAGCATCATGGTCGCAAGCATGGCCGCAAAAAGAATGCCCCTTCCCGGGAAGCTGCAGCGTGAAAAGCCATACGCCACAACGGCCGATGAGATTATCGTACCTATAGTGGCCACGACCGAAATAAACATGGAATTCTTGAAGAATACCGCAAAGCTGGTCTTGGCAAAGCCCTTCCAGCCCGTAATATAGTTATCCGCCACAAAGGGATCGGGAATAAGCTGGGTGGCCGTAGTAAAAATAGTATTGGTATCCTTAAAGGAGCTCATGATCATCCACACCAGGGGGTATATCATAACCAGGCCGAAGCCCAGCACCAGGATGTGATAGATAATGGTTCCGACAGTCTTCTTTTTCTCCATCCTAGAACCCTCCTTCGTAGACCCAGAACCTCTTCGTCGCGAAAAGGATCCAGGTGATCAGTCCGATGATGGCAAGCATCACCCACGCAAGTGCCGCGCCGTACCCGGTATTTGCGAACTGGAAGGACTGCTGGTACATGTACACGGTATAGAACAGTGTCGAGTTCATAGGCTTGCCCTGTGTAATGATCTGGGACTGCGTGAAAGCAAGGAACCCGTTGATCATCTGCATCACAAGGTTAAAGAATATCGTAGAGGTCAGCAACGGCAGGGTGACCCTCCAGAACTGCTGCCACTTATTGGCCCCGTCTATCTCGGCGGCTTCATAGAGGCTTACAGGGATCTGCTTCAGGGATGAAAGAAAGATCAGCATCGATGACCCGAACTGCCATACCGCCAGGATGATAAGGGTCCAGATCGCGGTCCTTGTGTCTCCAAGCCATGAAACAGGCTCCTTCATACCAAGGAGCATAAATATTTTATTTATAACACCGTCAAGGGCGAACAGTCTCTTCCATAATATCGCAACGGCAACCGAACCGCCGATCATTGAGGGCAGGTAATACATGGCTCTGTATATACCGGTCATCTTTGTTGAACGGAACAGGATCAATGCTACTATAAGGGCAAAGATCAGCCTGAGAGGCACCGAGATGAACGCAAATTTAAAGGTGACCTTCAGCGATGTCCAGAATACCTCCTCATTGAACATCTTCTGATAATTTTTAAGGCCGGAAAAGACCGGCGGTGTCAGGATATTGTAATCACAGAACGAATAATACAATGAAATTCCCATCGGAACTATCATGAACAGCAGAAAGCCGATGATAAAGGGAAGGGTACAGATGATGCCTGCCGCCTTTTCCGTGTTCAGCTTCTGCTTAAGGGTCAGGTGTTTATTTCCCATGCTGCCTCCTAAATCTGTTTAAACTGTTTCCCGCTGTCCGAACATGCGCGGACCGCGCTTATCTTCCTGCAAAGCCGCAGCGCGATGACAGAGACCGCGGCATAACTGGTGTAAATTTATAAGGGAGATATGTGTGAAACAACACATATCTCCCTTGAAATATTCAGAGAATAAGCCTTACTTCTTGCTGGCCATGATCTCGTTGCCCTTGTCGAAGGTAGCCTGAGCGGCTTCCTCTGCGGTCATCGCGCCGGCAAGGATCTGATCTATGTACTGGTTGGCATAATCATAAACCTCGTTCGCACCATCAGGTATAGCGGGGCTTATGGGAGAGCTGTTGGGAGTAACGACCTCATTGATATACTTTGTAACGATCTGAGCCGTCTCGTCCTGTAACGGAGCAATGGCATCGGCTACAACGCTTGAAGCGGGAACGCCGCGCTCGCCGAGAAGGATCTCGTTTGCCTCAACAGAGTTGGTAAGGAAGTCTATAACCTTTACAGCCGCCTCTTCCTGAGCTCCTGCATTGCTGGAAACAGAGAAGAACTGGCTGGGCTTTAAGAACATGGAGGCCTTGGGATCCTTTGAAGGCCAGGTGGTTATACCTATCTCCATGTCGTCCGGAGCTGCCTCTGCCATCGCCGCCATCTGGTTTGACCAGAAGAAAGCGCACCATGCCTGAGTTGAAGGGCTTGAGAAATAAATAAGAGGGCTCTGCTCAACAGAGTTGTTCTGAAGCTCAGCGTGAATATCAGCGCCGATGATCCAGCCTTCCTCATAGCCGTCCTGGAATACCTTGAAATAATCTACCATCGGGGAAGGATCATCCATGTTCATCCTGCCCTCTTCCTTATTGAACAGAGCGGTCACGCCGTTTGCCCTTGCAAGGTAAGGAAGATAGTTATCCGCTGCCATGTAAGGAAGATCAGCCTTAACGCCGCTCTTTTCATATACCTGACGGCAGATATCCTCAAACTGCTCTACCGACATATAATCCGGAACCTCGATCCCCAGCTCGTCCATGAGGGTCTTGTTATAGAGAAGGCTCGGTGCGTTGACACCGGCAGTAATTGCGTAAACCTTTCCGTCTACGGAACCGGAATCCATAATGCCCTGTGAAATATTGGAGGCATCCAGAGCCCCGCTCTCGATATAAGGCGTAAGATCAGCTAAAAGACCGCTGCTCACATACTGCTCAAGATATGAGTAGTCCATCTGAAGGAGCGGAGGAAGGCTGTTTCCGGCAGCAGCCGTTGAAAGCTTCGACCAGTAGTCGTCCCATGCCGCAGGCTGTGCGTCAAAGGTGACGCCGGGATTCTGCTCTGAATAAAGGTCAAGAGCGGCCGTCGTCCTCTCGTTACGTGTCTGGTTTCCCCACCAGGTGAACACCAGTGTGTCTCCTCCCTCTGCGGCAGCGGGGGCAGCGGCATCCGATGATGCCTCGGCACCTTCCGCGGGTGCAGCGGCGCCTCCGGCAGCAGGGGCAGCAGTTCCGCCGCAGCCGGCAAGCACGCCTGCTGTCATTACTGCGCAGAGCAATGAAGCCAAAATTCTCTTTTTCATCAATTTTTCCCTCCTTAAGATCTTTTTATGTTGTGCATTTGGCACGTATTGGCATAATTATAATAGATAAATGTATAAAAATCCACCAAAATTCTGATTTTTTTTTGGAAACATTATACATATCCGCGGGCGCCTTACTATATGGGACTCTCCGTCATCCTTTTTGCGTCCAGCTTAAGCTCCTCAAAGGTAAAATCCGAAAGCAGATATTCATCCTCCTTGGGTGTGATAAAATATGCACTCATGCAGCTGACCTCGCAGCGCCGCATCGCAATATGCTCAGCCTTTGATACCGGAGGCTTCTCCATGCCCTTAAGATCATAAAACTGTGTCCATGGATTAACATTTATAAATGTATTGACCGTTCCCTTTATATCCTCAACCGTCACGTACTCGTAGTGCTGGGGTGTATCGGGACGCATCTTAAGCCACAGAAGATTATAGCCCGAGTCCACCCTTATCCTTCTTAACAGTATGTTCCTGTCGTGTATGGACTCGGAGCCCAGCACCAGACAGCCGTGGCAGAAGCCGTATACACAGTCCTCTATGATTATCCTTTCATTTGCTCCGTTTACGGAAAGCCTGTCGGCGTCAGGCCCCTTTCCGCCCTTTAAGGCTACCGCGTCGTCATTGACATGCATGTAGCACCCCTTTATCAGAACATCGCTGCAGGCATCAATGTCTATAGCATCGGTGCTGGGAGCCTTTACCGGCTCCCTGGGCGAGAAAAATGAGCAGTCAAGATATTTGACGTGATCGCTCTTATAGATATGAGTAGTCCAGAACTGTGAGTTCTGGAAATGTATATCGCAAAAGGTCACATTTTTGCAGTTTGAGATGTATACAAGCCTTGCCCGCTGCTCGTCCTTGTTAAGACAGTCAGGCTTCCATTTTCTCCGAAGCCACAGGCTCTCCCAGGAACGCAGTCCGTTTCCGTCTATACTGCCCTTTCCGCAGATCGTAAAGCCGTCAAGTCCGTCGGCATTTATAAGCCCCGGGAAATATTTGCAGCTCTCTCCCTCGATCCTTGTCTCCATAACGGGATAGTCGGCAATATTATCGCTTCCCTTTAAAACACCGCCCTCCTCAACACAGAGATGGACCCCCTGCCTGAACCATACCGGACCCGTAAGATAGGTGCCCGCCGGGATGACTATAACGCCTCCTCCCTCTTCAAAGGCCCTGTCTATAAGGGCCTGAAGCTCCTGCGTATGAAGCCTTCCGTCATCCCTAAGCCCGTAATCCGAAGCTCTGTACCGCTTTCCAAGCCTGTCCGGTGAGGGCTTTTGTGTATCATAAAACCACTCGTCGATCCTTGTCCCGTCCGGGAAATATTCCTGAGCCATTTTCTCTCCTTTCGTGAACTGTTGCGATCGTTTCCTTTGTTTTGTGTCCTACATGAGATCCCGGTTATCTACATCGTCCATATCATCAAAGTCCTGGTTTTCGCCCACCATTCCCCAGATAAAGGTATATGCCTGTGATCCGGCGCCCGAATGGATCGACCAGCTCGGGCTTATAACAGCCTGTTCGTTACGCATGACAATATGCCGGGTCTCCTGAGGCTCTCCGCAGAAATGCATTACAAAGGCATCCTCAGGGATATCGAAATAAAGGTAGACCTCCATCCTTCTGTCGTGGGTATGGCAGGGCATCGTATTCCAGACACTTCCGGGCTTAAGCTCCGTCATCCCCATCTCAAGCTGGCAGGTCTCCACCTGACCGGGCAGGATATACTTGTTTATTACCCTGTGATTCGAGCCCTCAAGGGAGCCTAACTCCTTTTTGTTCTCCTCCTTTATAATGACCACGTCCTCGGAGGGCTCCCCCTCCCTTTTGATAAGGACCGTAGGATATGTCTTATGAGCCGGGGCGCTGTTTATGTAGAATTTCGCAGGCTTTTCGGGATCGGCGGAGGAAAAGCATATGTCCCTCTTTCCCATTCCAATGTACATTCCCTGCTTGTAATCCACCTCGTATACCCTTCCGTCAACGGAAATACAGCCCTTTCCTCCAATGTTGATGACCCCCATTTCCCTTCTTTCAAGGAAATAGTCCGCTCTGAGCTCCTCTCCCGCGGTCAGCTTAAGCTCCTCCTTTACCGGTACGGCAGAGCCGGTTATGATACGGTCGATATGACTGTATACCAGCTTGATCTCGTCCTTCCTGAACAGATCGTCGATCAGAAACTCCTTTCTTAACCTCCCGGTATCATAGTGCTTTTCGTCCACAGGTGAACATGCTGTTCTTACTTCCATTTTTTTCTCCTTTCCATGCTGAACCGCAGCAGATCATTTTTTGAAGGCCTTTTCGACAAACTCCCTTGCCCTGAGAGCATTATCCGGCCTTGTATCCTCAAGTGTACACTGGACGAAGGGCTTACAGCGTCTTATCTCGGACATCAAAAGCTCATAGTCAAGCTCTCCCTCCCCCGAAGCGACGGAAACAAGCTCTCCGTTTTGTATCTTAAAGTCCTTCAGATGAATAACATCTATAGCAGGTCCCAGAAGCTCGAAGGAATCCCTGATTATCCTGTCCTGATCACCCGCATTTTCCACACAGAGCAGATTCACCGGATCAAAGATTATCCTTAAATTAGGCGATCCGATCTCGTCAAGCACTCTCCGCGCCCTCTCCGGCGAGCATACAATATGCCGCCATACCGGCTCGACAGCTATGAAGGCCCCAAGCTTTTCTGCCGCCTCCACTACCGGACGGAGGCGCTCCGTAAACAGGGAAAGAGCCTTCTCACTGTGATTTTCGGGCTCGTACCGGTACTCAGGATTCACGGCGCCTGTCTCGGTACCGACGACCCCCGCTCCCAGCCATCTTGAGAACCTGAGATGGGCAATATACTTATCAAGACTTTTTTTGTACCTTTCCTCATCAGGGTCGCAAAGGTTCAGATAATTCCCAAGCACCGCTATATCAAGCCCCTGAGCCTCGCACTGCCTCTTCAGATACATGGCAAGACCGGGTGTCAGAGCCTGAGGCTTCGGATCAAAGTCCGGTATGGACTTCGAAAGAGCCACATGAATACAGGTAAAGCCCTGCTCCCTTACCTTAATGACCATTTCCTCAAAGCTTTCCGCAGCCGTATCGTGTGCCCTTATTCCTATCTGCATTTGCCTCCTCCTTTCCGCACCTCTCCATCAGATCTTCAAATGTTATGTCAACCTTCCTCAGAAGCTCCTCTGCTTCCTCATCTGTAAGTATCCTTACCCAGTCATTCCTTCCGCTTATATCCGCACCGCTTCCGTCCGGGCACAGTGAGCCGTACTCGGCAAAAAAAGTCCCGGGATCGCCGGCCTCCTCGCTTTCCCAGCCCGAAAAGCCTTTCCTGCTAAGGCCCTGATCGAGCCTGCAATTTATGTAAACCGCCTTAGCCTCGGGCCTCCATGGACGCCCCAGATATATTCCCGATTTATGTAAACCATCCCGGCAGGTGACCGCACAGTCTCTGAATACAAGCCCCAGCTTCCCCTTTCCCTCACAGGGAGCGGCCACGTACGCAGGTGATCCGTTTATGATAATCCTGCACCCGTCAAAGAACGCATCCGCGCCTCCGAAGATAAAGTCGATATCGCCCTCTATGGTGCAGTCCCTGTAATACTGTCTCGTACCGGTCCGCGGCAGGAAGCAGCGCGGTCCGAAGAAGCCCCTCTTTTCCCTCTCCTTTTCAGGCAGCGGTGACATAAACAGCGTATCCTGGTGAGCCCTGAGCGTCACGTTAAAGGCCCTCAATACCTTAGCATCGGCATACAGGGCTATGGCCTGCCCCGCTCTTTCCCCGGGTCCCGCCGTGTTTTCTATGGTAAGGCTTCTTAAGGAAACATTTTCCCCTCCCGCAAACACCGTATAGGTCCTAAAGGTCCCCCTTTTTTCCCCGTCGGGTAAGAGCTCATACGCACCATCTCCCCAGGTGATCACCGTTCTGCCCTCTCCCTCGCCCTCAAGGCATATATCCTTTTTTTCAAAGAAAAGCTTCTCCCTGTAGATACCCTCTTCTATAAATATGTGGGCAGACTCCCGGTAGGGCACAGCCTGAAGCGCTTCCATTACAGTAGTATAATCGCCGTTTTTTCCGACACGAAGCTCAAGCATCCTTCACCTCCAGACTGTCGACTGAAAGGACATCCGGACGTATATCCGAAATGCCTTTAAGCTCAACATTTTCAAGGCTTACCCTTTTGGCGTTGCGTATGAATATCCCCTTTCCCTTCATTGGACTGAGACCGTCCATCATGGCGGGCACCTCCTCCATACAGCACTCGGGTTCCTTATAGGAGGCGTTTATATCCGAAAGAGATATCTCCCCGATCTTTTCTTCAGGCAGTCCATAGGCACACAGAAAGCATACCGATACCTCCTTACAGACAATGTCCGAAGCCCTTATCCCTTCGATCCGCGGAGTCATATCGTCAACTGGAAGTGTCTCCCTGCTCTGGACATAGTCGCTGTGGCCGTCGGGATCGCAGAAGTAAAACATGTTGACCACAAAGGGCATCTTTACATCCTTCATGAGGATATGCTCAAATACTATATCGTCAATAACGGCTCTCCTGCCTCTTCCCCGTCTTGTTTTGATCCTCATGCCCCTGTCCGTCCCGTTAAAGACGCATCCTGATACATGTACCCTGTATATACCGCCCGCGCACTCACTGCCTATGGTTACGCTGCCGTGGCCTGACTGAAGCAGACAGTTCCTTACGATAATATCCTCGCACGGCTTATGGTGCTTAAGCGCCATATAGTATTTCCCGGATTTTATCGCTATACAGTCGTCCCCCACAGAAATGTCCGCACCGAGTATTTCAACCGACCTGCAGCTTTCCGGATCTATTCCGTCGGTATTGGGAGCATCAGAAGGATTTCTGATCTTAAGGCTGTAAAGCCTGAGCTCATCCGAATAATACGGGTGGATGGTCCAGGAAGGAGAGTTTCGTACCGTGATCCCCTGCAGCAGGATATTACGGCAGCGGCAGAGAAAAACGGTCCTCGGTCTCCACGCGCCTCTTCTAAGCTTCTCATCCTTCCACCAGTCTCCCCTGTCGCCTCCTCCGTCGACCGTGCCCTCTCCGAAAATATTGACATTTTCCGCCTCTATCCCGGTTATCAGTGAAGCATAGGTGTCAAGAGGATTGCCCTCCCAGGAGCCAAGATTGTACTCGCCGTCCTCATCAGTGCAAAGTGTCATCCCGGGAAGCACCGGGTATAAGCTCCTGCTGCCGCAGGCAAAAAGGACCGCTCCCCTGTCAAGCCAGAGGTTTATATTGCTCTTTAAGAAGACCGGCCCCGTAAGATACGTCCCGCCCGGAAAATAAACCGTTCCTCCGGGCGGACATGAAAGGACAGCCGACTGGATAAAGGAGGTATCGTTACATATCCCGTCCCCCTTTGCCCCGAAGTCCCTTACATTGAGCAGTACGGTCTCCTTTGCCGTTTTTATCCGCTCTCCGGAATGCGAAATATCCCTGCCTATCTCCTCTTCATCACCGGCCACAGCAAGGAGCCTGTATTCTCTGTCAGGCTCCAGCCCGAAAATACTGTATACATTCGGGATATCATCCTTTATCATCACTCCGTCAAGATACAGCTTCACGGGTACCATACAGCTGTATTTAGCTTCATTTTCAAGCTCGATGGTAACGCTTCTTGCAGTGATCGCACGCACCTCAAAATTCATCTGAGTCCTCCCGGAGCCAAACTATACTATGGTAATCGTAATAAATTCGTTTCCTGTAATTACGGGTATATACCGGGCTGTCTGCCCCGGCCCATACCGAAAAAAATCATATCATAAAAATCAGCTCTTTAGAAGCTTTACCTTTGCCTGAACTATATCTCCCTTGCAACTGATTTCGCCCTGATTTTAGCATATCTCCTGAAGATACGCAAAATAAACCATATGCATTCTCTGGTGTATGCACAGTTTCATTTATATATCACATTGGTGTATGCGCGGATAACAAATAAATCGCTCCCGTCTGTTTTTTTTATGACATTTTTTCGTGCGGAACGTATAATATATCAGAGCGTGCGATACCTATTCTTTTATCAGACGGCTCATAATAATTGACAGAAAGGACAGATATTTATGAAAAAAATATTTAAAGAACTGGCGGCGGCACAGATCATGGCTCTGCTCATAACAGGCTGTGCTTCGGCCGTACCGGCTCCGGTGGAAACGGCCCCGAAGGACGGTGAGCAGCAGGTTACCGAAGCGGCGACGGAGGCTGAAACGGCGGAGGCGGCCGTTAATGAAGCGGAGGCAGAGACAGAGGCGGCAGCCGAAGCTTCTGCCGATGCTCCCGAAAATGAGGCATTACCCTATGACGATCCGAAAAGCCTTCCTGAATATACCTATACAGGCACCGAAGAATATCTTGACGTCATAAGCAAATATATGATCGATCAGGACGCGGAGCTTTTCGGGGAGGAAAGAGCGGATGTATACATCCCCTGCTCACTTATTGCAGAGACGGATGATACAGATCCTGAGAACATCCTTGTATACGGCGTCTTCAATATTGATGGCTATGATCTTCTGAACACCACGCTTGCGGCGGTAAACGGCGCACAGAACTACGGTATCTTCCACCTTAAGAAAAATGGTGATTCCGCAGAGGTCATAAGTGCCGAGCTTCCCCTTACCGAAGAGGAAAGCATCGACCTGTTTGCTCCCATCCCGGGTCTGTATGAAAGAGTGGTTGAGCTTGAAAACAGCCAGGGTAATGCTGCCCGGGCGGAGGCCATAGCCTCGTATATCAATACCAACGGACTGAACATCACACAATGGCAGGATCACGGAAAGGCTCCCGAGCCTGTGTTAAACGCCCCTGATACGCCGGAGGCCGCCAATTTCTACACCTTTAAGAGCGATCTCGGATATCAGATAACCTATGACCTGAGAGAGTACTCCCATATGTTTACCGGGGATGAAGATATTTACGGAAGGATCGAGCCCGACGATGTATGGACAGGAACGCTTATGTCAGTCGAAAAAACAGACGGGGATGATACGGATGCCGCCATAGCTTCCGCACTCTCAGATACCGGCGCGGAGGGGCTTACCGGCACCGATGCTGTCATAGGCGACGGTATCTCATGCAAAAGGGCCGCATACGACGAGAAGCTTTCTGACGGGCGTATCTTCAGATATATATGCTACGCCGTTCCCGCAGGCGGGAGCGTGATCACCGTGGTCATCGAGACTACGGTTGAAAAAGGCATATCCGAGCTTTCGGCAGAGGAGCTTGAGAAGACCTTTGAGGCGACACTTCAGACCTTTACGCTTCTGTAAGGAAGGCTTTGTTTGATCCATATCCCAAGAGAACGGAGCCGGCAGATCAAATAACCCGCAGCAAGCTGCGGGTTATTTGACATTTGCGGCATTTCCCGGATGGACAGGCAGGCTTGTCCGCCCGGCTCATTGCCCACGGAAATAAATATCTTAATGCTGTCCTCAGTTTTTTCTCCTGTCCTTCCCCTCCCTGCGGTAGTAGTCACTCTTCTGCATATACATACGCTTTTCCGCTTCTCTCCGCATATCCTCAAGGGTCATTGACGGATCCTCGTCAGAGGCCGCATAGCCCATGGCGACAGAAAGGACCTCGCAGGCTTTTCCTCTCCAGGCCTCAAAGCTTTCGTAAAGCTTTCCCGCTATCCTGTCCCTCTCATCACCTTCACAGCTGATAACAGCCGCAAATTCATCTCCTCCCGTCCTGAAAATACTTCCGTTCCTTCCGAAGACATTTTTCATACAGTCGGCCAGGCCGACTATCAGCTCATCTCCTGCTTCATGCCCGAGTGTATCGTTCACGGTTTTCAGTTCGTTAAGATCAAAGGAGAAAAATACGGTACTCCCCTCCGGTCTTCCTCCGATATGGCTGTCCATATATTCATCAAAGGTACGTCTGTTATTAAGATCCGTCATGCTGTCGATGTGTGCCATGCTGTAAAGGATGCTCTTTTTCTTTTCCTCGGCGATGACCTCGTCTATGTTTCTGAAGCCGCACACGAATCTGGTCACCCCTAAGTCATCCGTTACTCTTGAATAGACAAGCTGTATGTAATTTTTCTCTCCCTCCTCATTGACGCGCCAGTAATTTACATGGTACAGCGAATCGTCCCTGGCATTTCGCAGCAGAGAGTCGATTGCCGTCTCCGAATACATCCTCTCCCTGTCTCCCGGCACCACGTATTTCTCAATATAGTTTTCAAGCAGCACCTCATAGTTTCCGGAATTGATACTGTTCATCATGGCGGAGGATCTGGTGTCCCCCATATTATTGCGTATGAGCTTTGCATTATGGAGCGCGGCATCCACCAGCCATACAGTTTCATATTCAGAGGACAGACCCGCAAGAAGCGTCATCTGCGTTTCCCTCTCCTCTTCTCTCTCAATCCTTTCACGCACCTGCCTGTCAAAATGCTCAAAGCCGTACACCAGCTTTTTCCCGTCGTCAAGGAGGATGATCTTGAGCCTGTAATAAACGATCCTTCCGTCACGGATCGTCCTGAAGGTATGAAACAGCGGGTTGGTCTCCCTGAGCCTTGACATCACATAGTCATAGTCGCCAAAGCGCAGTACGGAGGCTGCGTCCTCCCTGAACACAAGGGTTCTGACATAAGCGTCAAAAACGTTTCTGAGTACCGGCTCCCCCTGCAATTCATCACTTACCCGGCGACCGAACCTGTTTAAACGGACGGCATGAACGCTCAGATCGGAGGTATCTACATATATGACCGAGGTATAGCTTCTGGCTATCGCGTCATCTATCTCGACGCGGAGCCTGTCACGCTCCTCTATCTCCTTCTCCTCGTCCTTAAACAGATTCCTCCTTACCTTGTCGGACACCTCGTCATAAAGAAGGATGCTGTAGCGCCTGCCATCCGCGGTATACTCATGAATACCTGTACAATGGACGGTTATAAGCTTCCGCTCCGGGCCCACGTATTCATGAAACACCACATCATAGGGCGCCCCCTCATATGAAAAAGCCCTGACAGCCTTAATCATCTCTTCCTTCTCAACGATATTTACAAAGGGATCCGGCCCGTTGAGCCTCTTAAGCATCTCTCCCCTGGTCGACCTGTACATCCTGCAGATGCCGTCAGATACCACATGAACACGGAACCTGCCGTTCTCCACATAGCATATTCCCATCGGTATCAGGCTTCTCTCATACAGCTCATATATCTCTCTGGTAAATATCCTTGTATTATCTTCCATAATTTCACCTCACATACCGCATGGGAAGATGTCGGGATCAAAAGTCACATGGCACTTTTGACCCTGATGTCATCATCATGGGAAACGCCCGACCGGCATCCATCAAAGGTCATAATATTCGGCAAACTCCGCGGGATGCGGAAGCACGGATATCCTGTTTCCCGCTTTACGATATCTTTCAATGAGCTGTCCTATAAGCCTTTCGGGAAATACTCCGCCGGCAGTCAGGTAATCATGGTCCTCAGATAAAGCATCCAGCGCTTCGTCAAGGTTTTTGGGAAGCCCGGAAAGCTTTTTCTTCTCCTCCTCGGGCAGCTCATAGAGATTGCAGTCATACGGACCCCAGCCCTGTGCGTGGGGATCTGTCCCGGTCCTTATTCCGTCAAGGCCCGCCATAAGGATAGCGGCATACGCATAATATGGGTTGCAGGTCGCATCCGGATTACGCAGCTCAAACCTTTTGGTCTCCGGAGTTTTGGCATAAGCGGGGATCCTTATAACCGCGCTCCTGTTGGACATCGCGTAGCCTATGGTAACAGGGGCCTCAAAGCCGGGAATGAGTCTTTTATATGAATTCGTGGAGGGATTGGTTATGGCGCATAAGGAACGGGCGTGCTTAAGCAGCCCTCCCATAAACCGGTGGGCAGTCTCGCTCAGCTGCGCATATCCCTTTTCATCATAAAATACCGGTTTCCCGTCCTTAAACAGCAGCATATGCACATGCATTCCGCTCCCTGCCTCTCCCGCAAGAGGCTTGGGCATGAAGGTGGCGCTTAAGCCGCTCTTTACGGCTTCATTTTTTATGATATATTTGGCGTTCAGGGTGTCGTCCGCAAGCTTCAGCATATCCCCGAGCTCGACCTCTATCTCCATCTGTCCGCTGCCGCCCACCTCGGGATGATGGTACTTTACCGCTATCCCCCACTCTTCCATTGCAAGGCACATGCGGCTCCTTAAATCGTTCCTTATATCCGTCGGAAGGCTGTTATGATATCCCGCACCGGGAGCGACCTGATAACCGTTGTTGTTATTCTCATACCCCGATGCGTAGCCTGCCTGAGGCGTGAATATCTCGGTATACATATTGTAATAATCGGTATTGTAGCTTATGCTGTCAAAAACGTAGAATTCGTACTCGGGGCCGATCACCATCCTGTCGGCAACGCCCTGCTCCTTCATATATTCAAGAGCTCTTATGGCGACATTACGCGGATACTGGTCAAAGGGCCTGTTGGCCGGAAGGTCTATCACCCTTACGTCCCCTATCATCGATATGGTCGGTACCTCACAATAACGGTCTATGACCGCGGAATCAAGGACAGGAATGAAAACCATATCACTGTTCTCGACCGGAGCATATCCGTAATTGGAGCCGTCAAAGCCTATTCCGTGCTCCATCGTGCCCTCATTGAGCCTTTCTGCGGGAATGCTTAGATGACGCCACCTGCCGTCAATATCCGTAAGCTTGAAATCCACCATACGGATCCCCTCTTCCCTTATCATCCTCTGAACATCCTCTAATGTCCTTGCCATAAATTCCTCCTTCAGTGTTTATTATTCCGTATTCACAGTATTCACAGCACTCTCAGATGCTGTGAAGGCTTCCCTGTTATTCAAACGGGAAGACGATACCGAACTGCTTCCGTACAGCATCCATCTGGCGCATGATCTCAAGAGTCTCGCTGTGAGGCATTTCGCTGCACTCGATCCTTCCCTCCTCAATAGCCCTTTTGCAGGCCAGGACCTCATACTCATAACCCGTGATCTGCTTCGGGACCGTGATCTCCTTCTTTATCGCGTACTGTGTCCTGTCCGGAGCATAGACCGTGATCTTTTCGGGATTGTTTATGTTCTGCACGCTGATAAAGCCCTCCCGTCCGCAGATGAGCCCCCGTCTGTCGGTGAGTGCATACATAGTGGTGAACATGCTGGCCATTTTGCCGTTTTCGTACTCAAGCATCACGGTGTCCTGCCCGTCCACACCGGTATCCGTGGGGACCATGGAGGCCTCGATACGTTTTATATCATTTCCCATTACCATACTGGAAAAGTTCAGGGTATAGACCGTCAGGTCCAGAAGACAGCCTCCCGCAAGCTCCGGCCTTACCATCCGCTCGTTCATATCTATGCGGTATCCGAGGTTTGAGGCAACCGTCATCACCTCTCCGATGTCGCCGGCTTCGATGATATCGTTTATAAGCTTCCTCGACGGCATGTAGCGTGTCCAGATCGCTTCCGTAAGAAGCAGTTTCTTTTCTTCCGCAAGCTCAAGCATTTCTCTTGCCTGCTGCTCATTTGCGGCAAAAGCCTTCTCACACAGTACGTGCTTTCCGGCCTCAAGGGCCTTTATCGTCCATTCATGGTGATGTGAATGCGGAACCGCAATATACACAAGCTCCACATCGGCGTCTGAAAGCATTTCCTCATAAGAGCCATAGGCCTTCTCAAAGCTCCATTTATCCGCAAATGCCCGTGCCTTATCAAGGCTCCTTGATGCGATCGCATAGCTCTCGACTCCCTCCATCGGAAGGATAGTTTCCGCCATTGTGGCGGCAATACCGCCAGCGCCGAGAATAGCCATTTTCATGTTAAGATACCTCCTCTCAGATCTCCGATAATAATTTTAACATAACGGGTGCTTTTGTACAACTTTTCTTTTCTGCGCTTACACCAATGACTGCAAGGGCATCATTTTATCCGCTCCATAATGGTGACGTTCATGCATCTGGGTTCATGGGCCAGATCGTACAGATCTCTTCCGACCAGAACGTAGGGGCGCAGCACCATTCCGGGTACATTCTTAAGCACTACTCCCTTCTGCCCGGTCGACAAAAGGACACCTGAGCCTACCGGATACGGCACTATAAAGCGGAACATCGCCCGCATGCAGTCCACCGAATAGAGGTTGCAGCCCTGAAGGTATTCCAGAGCATCCTTCTGATCCATAGGCTCTTTGTTGTATACCTGGATGTTTATCAGATTATCAAAGGCCGATGCCAAGGAAACGATCTGCGCGGGAAGCGTGATCTTTCCTATATCCAGGCCGTTGGGATAACCGGTCCCGTCCGCCTTCTCGTGATGCTGCCACACCGCGTAGGAGGTGTTTACGGGATATCTTAACGCCTGCAGAACCCGGAACATCTTCTCCGGATGCTGCTTAAGGAGCGTTTTTTCCTCCTCCGAAAGCTCCTCCCTGTTATAAAGCTCCGGCCCGAAATACACCTTGCCGTAATCATGGTATATCGCACCGACGCCTATCTCCCCTGCCTCCTCCCTGGAAAGCCCGAGATTAAAGGCTATGCCGATGGAAACGATGCAGGTGTTCAGGGAATGATGGAATATCCAGTTATGTGAGGTACGAACATAATCCTCTACCTCATAAAGAAATTCGCCATTGTGATATAAGGAGGATATCTTGTCCGTCAGTTCGGATACCGACGCTTCGATATCGTTTCTCCTCCTTTGAAATTCGATATTCATCGGATCATAAAAGGCCTCGGCCGAGGAAAAGAGGGCCTGAAGCTTACGGATGACCGCGATCTCCTCCATATCATCAAGCAGAGGCTCCGCAAGGGGAACATCCTCACGGCGGAATTCCTCATTATGCTCTACATAGCAGCCCTTATAGCCAAGCTCCGATATTGTCTGGATGCTTTTGATGGTAAGGACATTGCCCGCCTTAAGCAGGAGCTGAAGACGGTCATTATAAACCGTCTTTGCCAGCCTGTCCCCCGGCTTCAGATTCTTGATCTTTACAAATTCTATCATGGGAAATCCGTTTCTCTCCTCATCAGCTGTTGATTTTATCGAACATATGTTCTATAATAGGTAAAGCTGCCATATGGCTTTATACCCCGACCTCATTCTACAATAAAATGGCTGAAAATGACAAGCATGACCCTAAAATGACATACCGGTATATCTGCATAGATCTTAAGAGCTACTACGCCTCCGTTGAGTGTGTTCAAAGAAACCTTGATCCTCTTACCGCAAACCTTCTTGTGGCTGATGAATCCAGGTCCGAACAGACCATCTGCCTCGCGGTCTCGCCCTCCCTAAAGGCTATCGGCGTTCCGTCAAGGCCCAGGCTCTTTGAGGCCAGGCAGGCGATAAGAAGGTACGAGGCGGCTCACCATACCCGGATACATTATATAACGGCAATGCCCCGCATGTCGGAATATATCCGGATATCCGCCCTTATCTATTCAATATACCTTAAATATATAGCACCTGAGGATATCCATGTATACTCCATAGACGAGTGCTTCATAGACTGCGGAAGCTACCTCCATCTCTACCGGGAAAGGGCCGGGCAGTCCCATGTAACGCCTGCCCGTCTGCTCGCACTGACCATGATCAGTGATGTCCTTAAAACTACAGGCATCACGGCGACCGCCGGGATAGGCACCAATCTGTATCTTGCAAAGGTCGCGATGGATATAGTGGCAAAGAAGTCCCCTCCGGATAAATACGGGGTCCGCGTGGCTGAGCTTGACGAGGTATCCTACAGATACGCTCTCTGGGAGCACAGGCCTCTTACCGATTTCTGGCACATAGGTCCCGGAAGGGCAAGGAGGCTTGCCGGGGCCGCTATCCTTACCATGGGTGATATCGCGGAAAGGTCACAGTGGGACGAGGAATATTTCTACAGGACCTTCGGCGTTGACGGCGAGATCATCATAGACCATGCCTGGGGCATAGAGCCCGTCACCATGACCGACATTAAAAATTATCATTCCGCCGCCCACAGCCTTTCAAGCGGTCAGGTCCTCCCCCGGCCCTACTCCTACGACGAGGCCCGGCTGGTCTTTAAGGAAATGACTGAGGGACTGTGCCTTGACATGGTGCTTAAGGGCCTTACCGCCCGCACCTTTTCCTGGTGGGTATCCTATGACTACAGGAGCCTTGAGCTGGTCCCGGATTATTCCGGCATTCTCTCCATCGATTTCTACGGCAGGGTCCATCCGAAGCACAGCAACGGGATCGTAAGGCTCAGCACGGCCACAAATTCGGCCCGCCTTATAACGGCCCCTCTGCTCTCCTCCTTCGAGCTTAAAACGGATCACCGGCTGCTGTTTCGCAGGCTCGGTGTCTGCGCCGACAATATCACAGC
>DFEA01000065.1:0-6919 GCA_002368575.1 Lachnospiraceae bacterium UBA3814
AAGCGATTGCCCTGTTCTGCGCCGCGGGCGGCTTGAACCTTCTCATAAGGTACATTATACCATGAGGTTCGGGACAGGTGATAAAATCAAACTTTTTCTGGTTTTTTTCAGGCTCCTGTGATACAATCATTCGGGTATTGTGAACAGGGACCGTAAATATGCTGCGCAAAACGGCCGGGGCCTTGGGGCCTGGGCAAAGAGTGCGCATATCGGGACCGAACGTGAGGCAGCAGGGGCTGCATGGCTGAAACAAAAGAATAATAGTACGGAGGAAGACCTGTATATGAGTTTGAAGGTGGAGAATTTAGAGCATAATATGGCGAAGCTTACTGTCGAGCTGCCCGCACAGGATCTCGAGAAGGCGTTGGAAAGCTCTTATCATAAAAACAGAAAGAAGATAAACATTCCCGGTTTTCGTAAGGGAAAGGCTCCCAGATTCATGATCGAAAGAATGTACGGACCGGAGATCTTCTATAACGATGCTGCGGATGAGCTGATAAACAGCGGACTCCGTGCGGAGGTATACGGAAACGAGGAGCTTAAGATAGTATCAAGGCCTCAGGTAGAGGTTACACAGATAGAAAAGGGCGAGCCGTTCATCTTTACTGCGGTGGTCGCACTGAAGCCTGAGATAGAGCTCGGAAAATACAAGGGTGTGAAGGTAGAGAAGATAAGCACCGAGGTTACTGAAGAGGATGTTGACAAGGAGATCGAGAATGAGCGTGAAAGAAATGCCCGCACGGTCTCTGTCGAGGACAGGCCGGTAAAGAGCGGTGATATCACGATAATAGACTTTGAAGGCTTTATTGACGGAGAGCCCTTTGAGGGTGGAAAGGGTGAGAATTATTCTCTTACCATAGGCTCCGGCTCCTTTATCCCCGGCTTTGAGGATCAGCTTATCGGAGCTGAGATAAACGAGGAAAAGGAGATAAAGGTGACCTTCCCCGAGGATTATAACGCGGAGCAGCTTGCGGGCAAGGAAGCGGTGTTTAAGGTGATCATCCATGAGATAAAGGAAAAGGAGCTGCCTGAGCTTGACGATGAGTTTGCGGAGGAGGTATCCGAATACGAGACCCTCAGCGAATACAGGGATTCTCTCAAGGAAAAGCTCAAAGAGCAGAAGGAGAAGGCGGCAAGGGCTCAGAAGGAGGATAAGCTTCTTGAAGCCATAGTAAAGGATTCCAATATGGATATTCCCGACGCGATGGTTGAGGAGCAGGCCGCAAGGATGGCTGATGACTATGCCAACAGACTGCAGCTTCAGGGGCTTACCCTGGATCAGTATTTTATGTTCACAGGCCTCAATATGGATAAATTTATCGAGCAGATGAAGCCCAACGCGCTGAAGAGGATACAGACCTCTCTGGTGATCGAGAAGGTGACGGAGCTTGAGGGCTTTACCGTGACCGATGAGGAATATGAGGATGAGATAAAGCAGATGGCCGACGAGTATAAGATGAGCCTTGACAGCTTTAAGGATATGCTGGATGAGAACAGCAGAGGTCCGATAGAGGATGATATAAAGGTTAAGAAGGCGATCGACCTTATAATCGATTCCGCTATAGAAGAATAAAATAAGGAGAAAAAAATGAGTTTAGTACCTGTTGTTGTAGAGCAGACGAGCAGAGGAGAAAGATCCTATGACATTTTCTCCAGGCTCCTGAAGGAACGGATAGTATTCCTCAGCGAGGAGGTAAATCCGGTAACCTCTAGTCTTGTGGTCGCCCAGATGATGTTTCTGGAGGCGGAGGATCCCGAAAAGGATATTCACTTCTATATCAATTCTCCGGGAGGATCGGTGACCGACGGCTATGCTATCTATGACACAATGCATTATGTAAAATGTGACGTGGCCACATATTGCATGGGAATGGCTGCAAGCATGGGAGCGTTCCTGCTTGCGGGCGGGCAGAAGGGGAAAAGGTTTGCGCTCCCCAATGCCGAGGTTATGATTCATCAGCCTCTCGGCGGTGCCAAGGGTCAGGCTACGGAGATCGAGATCGCGGCAAAGCAGATCCTGCGTACAAAACAGAATTTAAACAGGATCCTTTCGGAGAATACCGGAAGGCCTATTGAGGAAATAGCGCGGGATACCGAGAGAGATAACTGGATGACTGCACAAGAGGCTCTCGAATATGGTCTCATCGACAGAATAATAGAGAGCAGGGAATGAGGAAGTTATGGCTGGTAGAAAGGACAAAGACGAGACGATATGCTGCTCGTTCTGCGGAAAGTCGCAGGAATATGCAAGAAAGCTGATTTCGGGTCCGAACGGGGTGTATATCTGTGACGAATGTATAGAGATCTGCGCGGATATACTGGAGGATGAGTTTTATGATGAGGACGGAAAGAAGAGTCCTTCATCCGGGGAATTTCAGATAAATCTCTTAAAGCCCCAGGAGATAAAGAGCTTTCTTGATGAAAACGTGATAGGACAGGAGGAAGCAAAGAAGGTTCTGTCGGTTGCGGTCTATAATCATTATAAAAGAGTTACCAGGCAGGCAAAGAAGCGTCTGAAAAGTGATATTGAGCTGCAGAAGAGCAATATCATCATGCTTGGTCCTACAGGCTCCGGAAAAACCCTTCTTGCCCAGACCCTGGCAAAGATCATAAACGTGCCGTTCGCCATAGCGGACGCTACTACCCTGACGGAAGCGGGATATGTGGGTGAGGATGTGGAGAATATCCTTCTGAAGCTCATTCAGGCTGCCGATTATGACGTCGAAAGGGCTCAGCTCGGCATAATCTACATTGACGAGATAGATAAGATCACTAAAAAATCCGAGAATGTTTCGATAACCAGAGATGTATCAGGAGAAGGAGTCCAGCAGGCTCTGCTCAAGATAATAGAGGGTACGAATGCTTCGGTGCCTCCCCAGGGAGGAAGAAAGCATCCTCAGCAGACCCTGATACAGATCGATACGACTAATATCCTGTTTATATGCGGCGGTGCCTTTGACGGACTGGAAAAAATCGTCGAGACGAGGCTTGACAGGAAGTCAATAGGCTTTAACGCCGAGATCAAGGTCAAGAACGAAACAGAGATGAGCGAGCTGTTAAGGCAGGTTCAGCCCGAGGATCTCATTAAGTTCGGTCTGATCCCCGAGTTTGTGGGAAGAGTTCCTATCGGGGTATCCCTGGAGGGGCTTGACGAGGAAGCACTTGTAAGGATACTCACGGAACCGAGAAATGCCATAGTAAAGCAGTATAAGGTGCTTTTTGAGCTGGACGGCGTAAGGCTCAGCTTCGAGGATGAGGCCATAAAGGAGATCGCAAGGCTTGCATATAAGCGTAAGACCGGAGCCAGGGGACTTAGATCCATAATGGAGAGTATAATGACGGATGTTATGTTTGAGATTCCCTCCGATGATACGATAGTTTCCGTTGTGATCACGAAGGCATGTGTTGACGGCACCTCATCCCCGCTTATCACGCGCCGCGGGGATCTTAAAAAAGCAGAATAACAGATGAAATCAAGCGAACTGAAGTTCGCTCCTAAGCATCGATTTGCACATAAAGCGGAAATGGTTCGTCCGGCTTGCCGGACGAATCGGCACAAACCGAAGTTTGTGCCTAAACGCACGATTTCATGAATGAAATCGGCGTGTAAATCGATGCAGCTACGCCGCCGTGAAAATGGCGGCGTTTTGGGATTTTACAGGAAAGCCATGAAGATCAGGGAAGCAAGTCTTGAGAGGGTCTGCGGGGTCACAAGCAGCCTGCCGGATAACAGGTATCCCGAGATAGCCTTTGCCGGAAAGAGCAATGTGGGGAAATCCTCGCTGATAAACGCTCTGATGAACAGGAAGTCACTGGCCAGAACCTCTGCCCAGCCGGGAAAGACCCAGACGATCAATTTCTACAATATTAATAATGAGCTTTATTTTGTTGACCTTCCCGGTTACGGATACGCAAAGGTTTCAAAAGGCCTGCGGGAGGAATGGGGAAGGATGACAGAGCGTTATCTGAATAAGTCAAAAATGCTCAGAGCGGTTTTCCTTCTGCTTGATATAAGGCATGAGGTCTCTGATAATGACAGGCTTATGTATTCACTCATTACCTCGGCCGGGTTTGAACCGGTCATAGTGGCAACCAAATCAGATAAGATAAAAAGAAGCCGGATCGATAAGCAGATAAAGCTGTTAAGGAGCGGCCTTAGCCTTTTGACCGAACAGGTCATCATTCCCTTTTCCGCCGAGTCAAGATTCGGAAGAGAAGAGCTATATGAAGAAATCGACAAAATACTTAAGGATCACGATTAACATCCTGCTCATGGTTTTCATCATAGTATTCTTTTTATGGATACTTCCGGGGATAATCGTTTACTTTATGCCCTTCGTGGTAGCGGGGATAATCGCGCTTATCGCAAATCCGCTTGTAAGGTTCATGGAAAAAAAGGTAAGGATCAAAAGGCGTATCGGCTCCGTGATGCTGATAATACTTGTGATAGCCCTTGTTGTAACGGTATTGTATTTCCTGGCTTATAACCTTATCATACAGCTTCTTGGCTTTATACAGGCGGCCCCCGAGATATGGGAATCGACGATAAATGCGATCAGGGGCTTTGCCAATGAGCTCAGGAGCTATTTAAACAGGCTTCCGCTTCCCGTGCAGGAGTGGTCCGATACAATTCTTGACAATGCTTCGGTAAACATCAGCGAATGGCTCACAAAAACCACCGCGCTTACAACCGTCGCACAGGAGAGCTCAGAACGCGGAAGCAATATCGCCTATACGGTGGTAAACATAATCATGGGAATACTGGCCTCATATTTTTTCCTTGCGGAGAAGGATTATGTGACCGGTCTTCTGGAAAAGTATTTGCCGGAACGTTTTCTCAGGAGATGGGAGCTTGTATTTGATACGCTTAAAAATGCGGTAGGCGGATATTTTCTTGCGCAGCTCAAGATCATGGTGGTGGTATATATCGAGCTTTTCGTCGGTCTGCTGATCCTTAAGGTAAAGTATTCCTTTCTTATTGCCTTCCTGATAGCCCTTCTTGACTTTCTGCCGTTTTTCGGGACGGGAGCGGTAATGATCCCCTGGGCAGTTATAAGGCTTATCGAGCAGGACTACAGTATGTTTGTGGGTCTTCTTATAGTATGGGCCCTGGGTCAGGCACTGAGACAGCTGATACAGCCCAAGCTCCTTGGCGATTCCGTCGGACTTGAACCGCTTCCTACCCTCTTCTTTTTGTATATCGGCTTCAGAATGGGGGGCGCCTTCGGACTTATCATAGCCGTGCCGCTTGGAATGGTGCTTATAAATCTGTATAAGGCGGGCGTATTCAGCAATTTCAAATACAGCCTGATACTTCTGTTCAGAGGAATAGAAAAAATGAGAAGGTTCAGCCCCGAGGAACTGAGGCTTGAGGGGATCGATCCCGATGATGCACAGAAGAATATACGGAAATAAACCGTAGGGATGTATGTCCTGCGACCTTTTGGCAGCAGTCAGACCGGGGCAGATGGAGTAGAAGGATGATAGATTTTTTTGCACGTATTTTTATCAAGGATTATGAGCAGGTTAACAATGCCTCAGTCAGGGCGGAATACGGGCTTTTGTGCGGAAGGCTCGGAATATTCTTCAACCTCCTCCTGTTTGTGGTCAAATTTCTGACGGGCTTTTTGAACGGCTCCATATCTATATTGACCGATGCATTCAATAATCTTTCCGATATGGGATCATCGCTCGTAATGATAGTAGGCTTTAAGCTCTCGGCGGAGAAGCCTGACAGTGAGCACCCCTTCGGGCACGGAAGGCTGGAATACGTGACCGGGCTGATCGTATCCATAATAATAATCCTTATGGGGGCGGAGCTTGTAAAGACCTCGGTCACAAAAATAATGTCGCCCACAGACGTCAGCCTGAGCGGTGCTTCGGCGCTTATTCTGATCGTTTCGATCATCATCAAGCTTTTTATGTACGGCTATAACAGCAGCGCCTCAAAGAAGCTTAAGAGCCAGGCAATGCACGGAGCTGCCATTGACAGCTTTGTGGATTCCGTTGCCACCTCGGTCGTTCTGTTGACCATGCTGGTCAGTGAATTTACCGGTCTCAGGCTGGATGGGTGGTGCGGTCTTCTTGTCGCCCTGTTTATCCTGTTCTCGGGATTTCGGTCGGCCAAGGATACCATTGACCCGCTGCTCGGTATCGGGATCGACAGAGAGTTTGCCGACAGGATAGAGATGTTTGTAAAGAGCTATGATGATATCCTGGGAGTGCATGATCTTATAGTTCATGATTACGGGCCCGGAAGGATGATGATCTCACTGCACGCGGAGGTTCCCGCCGACGGTGATATGGTAGCGCTTCACGATACGATCGATAATATTGAGCGAAAGCTCAGGGAGACCCTTGGGTGTCTTGCCGTCATACATATGGATCCGGTGGTCGTGAACGATGTCAGGAGAGAAAACGCGAAAAAGGCGGTGGAGCTTATCCTTGAGGGAATATCGCAAAAGCTTACCCTCCATGACTTCAGAATGGTAGACGGTCCTACGCATACAAAGCTTATTTTTGACGTACTCGTACCTTATGATTATGAGGCTGAGGATTGGGAGGTCAGATCGGAGATAGAAAAACGTGTGGCGGAGCTTCCCGGAGATTACTACGCCGTAATAGATCTGGACAGGCCCTTTGTAAAGGAGTAGCGGATGAGTGCTTTTGCGGAAAAAGAGATAACGGTGAGCCTGTGCATGATAGTAAAGGATGAGGAGCAGGTGCTTAAGCGCTGCCTTAAAAGCCTTTCGGGGCTTATGGATGAGATCATAATCGTCGATACGGGCTCAGAGGATGCTACCAAGGAGGTGGCGAAGAGGTTTACGGATAAGATCTATGACTTCAGATGGACGGATGATTTTTCGGCCGCGCGCAACTTCGCCTTTTCAAAGGCCTCCTGCGACTACATTTATTCCGC
>DFEA01000065.1:7076-11775 GCA_002368575.1 Lachnospiraceae bacterium UBA3814
TACTGCAATCAGCTGGAGAACGGGTCGGTATATAATTTTGACAGAGAGCTGAGGCCCAAGCTCTTCAAGCGGCTGCGGAGCTTTGTATGGACGGAGCCTGTACACGAGATGATAAGGGAATATCCTCTGGTGTTTGACAGTGACATAGAGATCATTCATAAGCCTCTTAAGAACCATTCGGGGAGGGATATCGGTATCTTTGAAAAGCACATTAAAAGAGGGGAACGCCTTTCCGCAAGATTATCCGATATGTATGCAAAGGAGCTTCTGATATCGGGAACTGACGAGGAGCTCATCAGAGCGGAGGATTATTTTACCGGGATCGCTGAAAGCGACGACACTTCCCCTTCAGAGCTTAAGACCGCCGTGTGCATAGTGGTCGCCGCAAGCCTTAAGAGAGGCGACCACCTTAAGATGTACCGTTATGCCCTGAAGGAGACCGCTATGGAGCCTGCCAGTGAGGTCTGCTATGCGTTGGGAGAGTATTATCTTTCCCAAAACGACGCCAAGGAGGCATCCGTATGGTTCTATAACGCGGCCTTTGAGACGGAAAGCGCGCTGAGCTTAAGGCACGGCGGAGATCTGGCCCTGCTTAAGCTCTCACATTGCTATGAGCTTCTCGGAAACAGTGAACAGGCAGAGCTTTACAGGGAGTCTGCGGAGAAATGGAATGAAAAACTATAAATTTGTGATAATGTACGACGGAAGCCGTTATAAGGGCTGGGAGCATCAGCCGTCTACAGATATGACGATACAGGGGAAGCTGGAGAATATCCTGTACAGGCTTTGCGGTAAGACGATCGAGGTCATCGGAGCGGGAAGAACGGATGCCGGGGTTCACGCCAGGGCTATGGTCGCAAACGCCAGGCTTGAGACCGGGCTTTCGGAGGAGGAGATAAAGGCTTATATGAACTCCTATCTGCCTGAGGATATCTGTATAAGAGAGGTGACCGTTGCTTCGGACAGGTTTCACAGCAGATATAATGCCCTGGGAAAGACCTACCGCTATACCTGCTACGTGGGTGATGAAAAGCCGGTGTTTGACCGTAAGTATGTTTATGTGTTAAACGAAGTGCCTGATATTTCACTCATGAGGGAGGCTGCCGCGTACCTCGTGGGAGAGCATGATTTTGCCAGCTTCTGCAGCAATCCGAGGATGAAAAAGTCAACAGTGAGAAGGATTGACAGCATAGATATCTCCCCCAAAGGGGATTACATATATTTCACATATCACGGAACCGGGTTCCTGCAGCACATGGTCAGGATACTCACCGGCACACTTCTTGAAGCAGGTCTTGGCAAAAGGACCCCCGAAAGCATGGAACAGCTTATAGAGGCGAGACAGAGGGCACTTGCTGGAATTACCGCCCCTGCCCAGGGACTATGCCTTATCAAGGTCGACTATAATTGACTGAATGAGTCAATTATATGGGGAATATGGCCGCTTCGGTTCATGCATTTGCTATGACCGGTCATGAGCGGCATCGGGGCACCCTCAAAAATGACCGGATCGGTCAAAAATCTTATAAAAAGTTTACATAAATTTTAAATTTATTATTGACAGTAAATAATACCTTGTGCTAATATGACCTTGTTAATTAACAAGGATGCATGATCGGACCGGGGAAACATTAAAAACGCGGTATCTTCGCAGAAAAAGGGGAGCGATTAATAAGGCGGTCATGAAGGGTTGACCGCTACGGTCATGCACTCGATCGATCGATCTTCAGTCTGAGTCTGTCAGGATATGATGACTGATTTCTGGTTCAGTGGCGATCAGCGTAAAGGGTCGCAGCTACGATGATGGGATGAGGAATAATTAAGGGTTAAGAATTAGGGAGTTAAAAACGAATGCCTCCGAAAGTAAAGGTTTCCAGGGAGCAGGTGCTGGACACGGCATTTGAGATGACAAGAGAAGACGGGTTTGATGGCCTTACAGCCAGAAAGCTTGCCGCAAAGCTTGGGTCTTCAACACAGCCGATATTCCGCGCATATGAAAACATGGAAGCCCTGAGGGAGGACATCTATTACAGAAGCGTGGACTTCTTTTCCAGGGAAATGTTAAAGAGAACAGGCAAAGGGGAGCCTGGGTATCTCGCGATGGGAATGACATATATCGAGCTTGCCAAAGGGGAAAGGCATCTGTTCGAGCTTGTGGCATCCGTAAGGGAACATAAAGGGGATGAGGTTCATGAGTACCTGCAAAAAGGGGATTGCAGGGAGCTGCTTGAGGAACTTCCGGGCACATCGCATATGGATCCCAAACAGAAGAGGGAACTGTTAGGGCTGATATGGATCTTTGTGCACGGAATGGCGACACAGGCGGCAGGAGGTCAGCTAAGGCTCACGGATGGGGAGATAAAGGCTCTGCTTGAGCTTGCATACGGCGGTTTTCTGGATGCTCTAAGCGTCTGAGCCGGAGCTTGCCGGAATGACAGTGTTACAGGATAGGCAGAGGGAATTTCAGGGGGTTATATACTTGCGGATGAACAGGGGGACCGGACACAGAGCCGCGGACTTTGGCGCCGGGGCCGGGAATCACAGAAGAAGGCTGTTAAGAAGTATCATTTTATTTCCGTCGAAGCTGCCGAAGCTTAAGCAGGTCGAACGTCTCAGGAATATATGCGAAGTGAGCGGCATCATCTTTGTGCTTGCTCTGATTGCGGTCATGGCTGTGGAGAATATGGCGGCAATGGTAGCGTCCATGATCACAGGCATTGTATTCACGGGCACGTTCATATTGATAGGGTTAAGGATGTATCAGGACAGTCTGACTGAACATGGTTTAATGAGATAGCACGGATCTTTACAGATCAGGTGTCTACGATGAGAGGTTTATTTATAAGGGGGAAGGAAAAGCAGGTTCAAAGGGGAGGATCTGCTTTTTCTTTTGTTGCACAAGTCTGCGTCAGCAGACGGGGGAGTGCGTAAGCACGGGTTTTGCACATGGGGGCGGAGTGACCCGTGAATGGCAGCTTTCTTTTATTACAGAGCCGCCGAAAAGAAGGTTATTATTGTAACCGGTCGCTTTTTGTGTTACTGTATTTCTGTGAAAAGGACAGATATTCAAAAGCTCCTGAAAGGTTTTGGAGTCAATATCATTTCAACGATACTCTTCATATTATCTATCGTCTTTATCCTTAGTCTGAGAGATCCGGGAGTCAGTCATGTGTTAAGGTGGATAATATGTATTTTTTGTGTGTCGTTTTTTCTCAGGCCTCTTCTGGATATGAAGAGGTTAAGGTTCTGTGACGGAGGGTTTGCTCTTTCCTTCGGTCTCGGGACCGGCATATCCTTTCTTTTCCTGTGGTTTTTTACGGCAGTCGGTTTGGTACGCTTCAATACCGTAAGCGCGGTCATCTGCCTGATTATTTTGACCGCATTGGTCAATTTTCTGAGCTTCAGAGGAGTGCTTTCCTTTAAATGGTCAAAGCCTGAAGCGGAAAGGTTTTTTCTGGGGTTTGCTCTTTTTCTGGTGTTATTTGCGGCAGCCTTCTACGTCAAAGGCTTTAAGGCCTCGCTTGACAGCCAGACCGAACAGTTCATGGATTTTGGCTTCATGCAGACCATGTACAGGCAGGAGGAGCTTGCGCCCCTTGACCTGTGGTTCAGCGGAGAGCGTTTGAACTATTATTATCTCGGTCAGGCAATGGCCGTCTATCTCTGCAGGCTCTCCTTTACAACGCCCGAATACGGCTATAACCTTGTGCTGTGTACTATACTTGCGGCGCTTTTTATGATGGTACTGAGTCTTACGGAGGCAGCCGTAAACTGCTTTTCGGAAGATGAAAAGGATAATATCAGGCCATGGCAGAGGCTTGCCGGAGCGCTTATCGGGGCGATGCTCGCTGCCTTTGGAGCGAACGGTCATTATCTGGTTTACGGTCTTTTCCTTCCGTTTGCGGAAAGGATCACCGGGAGGGAGCTTGTCAAGGATTTCTGGTTTCCGGATTCCACAGCCTTCATCGGGAATTATCCGGAAGTGGATGACAAGGGAAAGCATGAATTTCCTTCCTATACTATGGTGCTCGGAGATCTTCATGCACATGTCTGCAATATGCTCTTTACCATTCCCTTACTTGCGCTGCTCTTAGATTATGCGGCTGCTTCGTCAGTACCCTTCAGGATGTCAGGGGATACTGAGGAGAAAAAGGCTCCCGGCACAGAAAACAATAGCAGGGGAGACAGTGATTTCCTCCGTGTGCTTAAGGAGCTGAAGAAGGACAGCTACAGGGCAGAGCTTTCGCGCATAAGAAAAAAGGAAGCTGCTTACGGAAATGAAGACGGAGAGATAACGGCTGAGGTTATAAAGCCCTATGACCCCAGGGAGCTTATAAATACGTTTATTATACTTACGGGCGCTTTATTGGGGCTTTTCAGCGGAGTAAACTACTGGGATCTCCCGATATATTTTGTCATCGCGGGGGCCGTGATCCTGTTCTGTGACTGTAAAAGATACGGCCTGAGCATTAAAACGGTGCTGTTTGTGCTTGCAAAGGGCGGAGTGATCCTGATCATAGAAAATCTTATCATGCTTCCGTTCAATACAAGCTTTGAGAAGATATCCTCAGAAATAGGGATCTGTGACAGACATACCGCGCTGTGGCAGCTTGTTCTGATCTGGGGGTTCAGGTTTGCGGCCTGCGGAAGCCTTCTCGTGTATCTTATAAGGAACGTGATGAGGAAGAAAAGGGCAGGC
>DFEA01000020.1 GCA_002368575.1 Lachnospiraceae bacterium UBA3814
GGTCTCTGATCATAATATTAGGGTTGAAAATGATTGTTCTAAATTAAGTACAATTTTGATCTGAATTCTTTTGCTTACAGATCGTCTGATTCATGGATCTATTTAGGATAGCAGAGTCTGTTTAAGCTCTTTTACTCTTGCTATGGGCATATTCAGGCAAAATGCAATCTTATCCACCGTTATGTCTTCACGCAAAAGCCTTAGCGCTGCCTCTTCTCTTTCCGTCTCACGCTTTCGTTGTTCCTCCTCCATAACTGCGTTAACTGCCTCGTTAACCGCTTCGATCCTTTCTCTCGTGTATATCTGTTCTACCTTTGTCATTTTCATTATCCTCCTTATACGTTCAGCGTCCTCATCTGTTATCACTTTATCTGCAAACACATATATTCCGGTAAGCACAAATATCTGGCGCTTTTTATCGGATATTTTCTCCGCCAGGTCTATCGCCCTGCCAACAGCCGTCTTCTGAGCTTTCTTTGTACGCCTGGTTAACGGGTAAATGATCAGCTTCATAAGCACTTCGTCTGAGTAATCGCCTGCCCTTACAGCGGTGGAAAGCTCACGCCACAGACTTACCGGATCGAAATCCGAGAGAAATGCCTCCTCAAGCTTTATTACCGCGCATCCGATATCAAGGATCGGAGCTGTGCTGCCCCGCTTGACACCCGCGGTATATATAATAATGATCCTCAGTCTTTCAAATTGCCTGTGCTCATTATACAGCCGCTTCGAAACCCTTGCAATATAGCCCAAATACTTCAGCTTGTTCTCTTCAATATATTTGCTTTCGTAATCTACTATCGCATATGAGCCATCTCTCAGCTGAAACAGGTTATCAAGCCTCAGTTCATTGGCTTCGACAGCCGGCAGGTCTGTAGGCTCGGCCGTTACGATCTCTGGCAGATTTAACCCGTATACTGAAAAGGATTTCCCTTTGAATTCCTCTGCCAGGATCTTCGACGTGATATCCTTGTTCTGCCAGGCAATCGGATGTTTATCTCTGGTTTCTTTCAAAAAATCACCTCCTGTATTTTATTCTATGTTTTGTCATCCTTATCACAGATTTTCCGGCTGCGCGGCCGTAAATAAGCAAATCTTATCCATGGGGCGCGGGGGATTTTGTAAATGTTGGTAGCTGCAGTAATCTCAAAACAATTAACCGCACAAATGAAAAGTCTTTTTGAAATGTCTTCTAAAACTATAAGGGATTTTGAAATGAATGTTCAGGACGCTATAAAAATCTTTTGAAATGATAAGTTTTATTAAAGCGTATATGACCTGATTTAAAGGGAGCAGCCCGGTTTTGCCTCAGACCTTATTTTTTTAATGATCTGCAGCGTTTATCCGCCGACCATATTTTCATTTTATACACTATATAAGAAACGACAAAGTTCTTTTTACTTTGACGTTTCCTGCGCCGGGCCAATTCGATATTTGCCAGCAAATATCGAATAAGTTTTGGACGCCTCCGGCGACATCTTCCTTACAAAATCCGTGCGCACTTATTCGACGTTTGCTTCGCAAATGTCGAATTTATCCGTCGGAGGCTTTATAGTGAACGACAAATTTGTCGTTCACTATAGCTGCCGGATCCTGGTATCCGGTTTAGGATAGCAGGGTCTGTTTAAGCTCTTTTACTCTTGCTATGGACATATTCAGGCAAAGCGCGATCTTTTCAACAGAGTCCCCGGTTCTTAAAAGCCTTAGCGCTGCTTCTTCTCTTTCCGTCTCACGCTTTCGTTGTTCCTCCTCCATAACTGCGTTAACTGCCTCGTTAACTGCCTCGTTAACCGCTGCGATCCTTTCTCTCGTGTATATCTGTTCTACCTTTGTCATTTTCATTATCCTCCTTATACGTTCAGCGTCCTCATCTGTTATCACTTTATCTGCAAACACATATATTCCGGTAAGCACAAATATCTGGCGCTTTTTATCTGGTATTTTCTCCGCCAGGTCTATCGCCCTGCCAACAGCCGTCTTCTGAGCTTTCTTTGTACGCCTGGTTAACGGGTAAATGATCAGCTTCATAAGCACTTCGTCTGAGTAATCACCTGCCCTTACAGCGGTGGAAAGCTCACGCCACAGACTTACCGGATCGAAATCCGAGAGGAATGCCTCCTCAAGCTTTATTACCGCGCATCCGATATCAAGGATCGGAGCTGTGCTGCCCCGCTTGACACCCGCGGTATATATAATAATGATCCTCAGTCTTTCAAATTGTCTGTGCTCATTATACAGCCGCTTCGAAACCCTTGCAATATAGCCCAAATACTTCAGCTTGTTCTCTTCACTATATTTGCTTTCGTAATCTACTATCGCATATGAGCCATCTCTCAGTTGAAACAGGTTATCAAGCCTCAGCTCATTGGCTTCGACAGCCGGCAGGTCTGTAGGCTCGGCCGTTACGATCTCAGGCAGATTTAACCCGTATACTGAAAAGGATTTCCCTTTGAATTCCTCCGCAAGGATCTTTGATGTGATATCCTTGTTCTGCCAGGCAATCGGATGCTTATCTCTGGTTTCTTTCAAAAAATCACCTCCTGTATTTTATTCTATGTTTTGTCATCCTTATCACAGATTTTCCGGCTGCGCGGTTGTAAATAAGCAAATCTTATCCATGGGACGCGGGGGATTTTGTAAATGTTGGTAGCTGCAGTAATCTCAAAACAATTAACCGCACAAATGAAAAGTCTTTTTGAAATGTCTTCTAAAACTATAAGGAATTTTGAACCGAATGTTCAGAATGCTGTATAAGTCGTTTGAATTGATAAGCTTAATAAAAGGGTATATGACTTGGTTTAAAGCCGGATCCTGGGATCCGGGTCAGGACAGCAGGGTCTGTTTAAGCTCTTTTTACTCTTGCTATGGACATATTCAGGCAAAGCGCGATCTTTTCAACAGAGTCCCCGGTTCTTAAAAGCCTTAGCGCTATCTCTTCTCTTTCCGCTTCATGCTTCCGTTGCTCCTCCTCTACTGCCTCGTTAACCGCTGCGATCCTTTCTCTCGTGTATATCTGTTCTACCTTTGTCATTTTCATTATCCTCCTTATACGTTCAGCGTCCTCATCTGTTATCACTTTATCTGCAAACACATATATTCCGGTAAGCACAAATATCTGGCGCTTTTTATCTGGTATTTTCTCCGCCAGGTCTATCGCCCTGCCAACAGCCGTCTTCTGAGCTTTCTTGGTACGCCTGGTTAACGGGTAAATGATCAGCTTCATAAGCACTTCGTCTGAGTAATCGCCTGCCCTTACAGCGGTGGAAAGCTCACGCCACAGACTTACCGGATCGAAATCCGAGAGGAATGCCTCCTCAAGCTTTATTACCGCGCATCCGATATCAAGGATCGGAGCTGTGCTGCCCCGCTTGACACCCGCAGTATATATAATAATGATCCTCAGTCTTTCAAATTGCCTGTGCTCATTATACAGCCGCTTGGATACCCTTACAATATACCCGATAACGTAAATAACTGCCAGTTACTAATATGAATAACGAGTGAACGCAACGATACAGAGATTTTAAAAAGACAGATATTTGATGTGAAATGTAGTGTTTTGGTTGCTTTGAAAATGACAGATTATAATATTACATCAGGATTTCTATGATGACAAAACCGTCACCATGTGTTACTATCCACATATAAGCAATTTTTCACACATAAGACATAATCTTTGTCGTCTAATGACCTTATCTTTGTCAATTCAGGAATTCTTGCTTATAAACCCAAAATCATTTATAGGCAGGAATAAAGAAGGACAGCACAGGTTCTTTGTATCACTCGTATATTCCTGCCGTTATTTCAGGAAAGGAGAGATTTATATGAGCGAACAGAGAAGATTGAAGGACTTTGAGGAGCTTAGATACAGGGATGACTTTATGTTCGGTAAGGTCATGGAGGACAGGGAGCTGTGCAGGGAAGTGCTGGAATGCCTGCTTCAGCGTCCGGTCGGCGAGCTTACAGAGCTTCAGACGCAGAAGGAGTTTAAGTATACATCTGATGGGAAGCCGATGAGGCTTGATGTGTATAATGAGGACAGTGACAGGGCTGTATATGATGCGGAGATGGAGAATCTGAATCATAAAACGGTCGAGTCACACCAACTGCCGAAGAGAAGCCGGTTTTATCAGGCAGCCATAGACATAGATTATATGAACAAGGGCAATTCATATAAGAAGCTTCCGGAAAGCACGGTGATGTTCATCTGCACTTTTGATCCATTTCACCTTGGACTGAGCCAGTATACCTTCAGGGAGGCCTGCGAGGAGAAGCAGGGACTCGGGCTTGACGATGGAACGGTGAAGATATTCTATAATTGCTGCTATGAGGGCAACGATATACCGGAGGATCTCAGGTGTTTTTACGATTATGTTGAAACAGGCTGTGCAGAGAGTGATCTTACAAGAAAGATCGATGCTGCTGTAGTTAATGGCAGAAGGAACGAGATATGGAGGTCACAGTATATGAAGGAATGGGTGATCATACAGGATGCCATAGAAGACGAAAGGGAACGCGCGGAGAAGGCGGAAGAGCGTGCCAGGAAAGCTGAGGAACAGATCGTAAAGGCTGAGGAGCGTGCCGAGAAGGCTGAGGAACAGATCGTGAAGGCTGAGAAGAGAGCGGATCAGGAACGCGAGCGTGCTGAAAGAGCCGAAGCGAAAATAAAGGAGCTTGAGGCCAGGATAGCAGCCGGCTAATAATGCCATAGCAGTGGCATTGTAAAATAAAGTGTTCCGTTACCCGTTCCCAATCCCCGAAAGCCTTTCTACCGCCTTTTCGAAATGCATGGCATGGGAGGCCTTCAGCAGTATTGTGTCCCCTTCTTTAAATAAGTCCTCATTATCTATGGCCTGCAAAAGCTCCTCAGTTGACCTGTAATGATGCAGTCTTTTATCGATATCCGAAGGGTCTCCGTTTTCCTTTAAGAATACCTCCTTAGCCGCCTCATACATGCCCTCTGATCTCTCTCCTACCGTAATGAGCCTGTCTATCCCCTGCTCCGCCGCAAAGCATCCCACCTCTCTGTGCATTTTGCCGGAGTCCTCCCCCAGCTCGAACATATCCCCGAGGACAGCGGCCGTGCCGGTCTTCCTCCCGCTGCTTCGTCCCGTATCCGCAAGAAGCTTTATTGCATTCATCATAGAGGTAGGATTTGCATTATAGCAGTCGTCGATCAGAAGATAGCTTTCCGTTTTTATGGGAGCAAGCCTTCCGCTGACGCCCTTCACATTTGCGATCCCCCGCCTTATCTCTTCAGCATCAAGCCCGTAGAAGTACCCGGCGGCAGCGCCCGCCAGAGCGTTTTTCGCGCTGTGCTCTCCCGGAAGCGGTATATGTACCTTAAGCTCCTCACCATTTATATCAAATACCGCATCCGTTCCGTTAAGCTGTCTGTTTTCGATGCGACGGGCACAGACATCAAGTGTGTCCTTCAGTCCGTAAAAGATCGGCTTTTCACCGCATACCTCCTTTACGGACGACAGCCTTTCATCGTCTCCGTTCAAGATAGCTCTGCCCTTTCCCGTCATATATTCAAAAACCTCGGTCTTTGCCCTGAAAACACCGTCAAGGTCATGGAGAAATTCAAGATGGCAGGGGCCTATATTGGTCATTACGACGCTGTCGGGCCTGACTATCTTCGCAAGCCTTGTCATCTCCCCGAACTGGTTTATTCCCATCTCTATGACCGCTATTTCGTGCTCATCCCTGAGTCCAAGGATAGTAAGGGGCACACCGACCTCGTTGTTGTAATTGCCCTCTGTCTTATGCACCCTGTATCTCTCCGAAAGGACCGCCGCCACCATTTCCTTGGTGCTGGTCTTTCCCATGCTGCCGATGATCCCTATGGCGGGAATATCAAACAGACTCCTGTAATAGGCGGCAAGCCTTTTAAGCGCGTCAAAGCTGTCCTTTACAAGGATGTAATTTCCGTTTTCATCATCAGGCTTCTTTTCACATATGACCCCGAGGGCGCCCTTTTCAAGGACCTGTCCGATAAAGGAATGTCCGTCTGCCCTTTCTCCCTTTGTGGCCACAAAGATCCCGCCGCGCTCAAGCTTTCTGGAATCTATCACAACGCAGGAAGCCTCCTTTTCAGTCTCATCTGAAGAGGCATCACCTGCTTTCCTTACAAACAGCTCACCGTTTACCGCCCTTGCTATATTTTCAAGATCCATTCCGCGCATGATCCACCTCTTCCTTCTACAGATAACGGTAAATTTCGTGCTTTTGAAGTGAAATATCTATTATCCATTCACAGAGATCCCCAAAGGATTTCCCTATGGCGGCTGCCTCCTGGGGGATAAGGCTTGTAGGCGTCATCCCCGGAAGTGTGTTTGCCTCAAGGCAGTACACCTCTCCCTCCCCGTTCACTATGAAATCCATTCTAGCATAGGTCTTTATCTCCAAAGCGTTAAAGGCCTTTACCGCAGCCTCCTGTATCCTCTCCGTAAGCTCCTTTGGGATGTCCGCGGGACAGGTCTCCACCGTGGCCCCCGCCTCGTACTTGTTTTTATAATCATAAAACCCGCTCTTAGGGGCTATCTCCACCACCGGAAGCGCCATCCCCTCTATCACACAGTCCGTAAATTCCCTGCCCTGTATATATTTTTCCACAAGCACCTTTTTTTCGTAGGAGAAGGCACCCTTAAGCGCGCTTTTATATTCCTCCATGGTTTTTACTATGTATACACCAACACTGGAGCCTCCGCTGTTTACCTTTACCACACAGGGAAACTCGGGCTCATAATCCTCGTTTTCATCCCTGAGGACATGATACTCGGGCGTCCTTATCCCGTTTGCGAAAAAAATATGCTTGCTCAGGGCCTTATCCATTGCAAGGGCGGAGCTTAAGGAATCGGTACCGGTGTATTTTATCCCGCACAGGTCAAAGGCGGCCTGTATCTTTCCGTTTTCGCCGCAGTCGCCGTGAAGAGCCATGAAAACAATGTCGGAGAGACGGCACAGCTCAAGCACGTTCTGTCCGAAGAACTCTCCCGACCTTCTTACCTCTCTTAAGGCCTTGACCTCTGAAATGTCGAGCTTTCTGCTCTTTCCCGGAAGCTCTCTTCCGTCTGAGGCGTCAAATTCCGGGATCTCTCCGAACCAGTCTATATCCCTGTCGAAAATGTCAGCCGTCACCTCACCCCGGTAGCCCATGAACACATCAAGGATGATCACCTTATGTCCTCTGTCCTTAAGCGCCTCAAAAACCTTGCTCCCCGAAACCAGGGAAACATCCCTCTCAGTACTCAGTCCTCCGCATAATACTATTATCTTCATCAGCCTCTCCTCATCATAAATCAAGTTTATCTGTTTGTTCTTGAAATATAAACATCCGCCAGTCCGTTCAGTATGAAAAGGACCGGAGGCGCTTCTCCTTCCTCTGTCAGAGCATCCGCCTCTCCCTCAGGGCTCATACCGTACAGGTATGAGAGCGACCTCTCCGCGGCCTGCACATACACAACGCTCTGACTTATACAGTTTGCAAGGATCGCTGTCCTTGCCCTTTCCAACATCTCCTTTGTGAGCTCACCCTTCCGCGACAGCGCTGTACTGTAATGATCCCACTCCCTTGCAAGGATGAGTGCTCTGTCAAGCAGCGCTCTCATCAGCCTGTCCGAAAGCTCCCTTCCGGTCTTATACTGTGTTGTAAGATAAGCGATGCTCCCCTCGGCCACCCCAAAGGGCAGTGGCCCGGCTCCGGAAAAGACAGCCTCAATATCCCCGTTAAGCCATTCCTCCGCGACAGCCCTGTATTTTTTTTCGCCCGTAAGCCTGTAAAGCTGTGCCGCGGCATAAAACCGCAAGGCCCCGGGCCCTTCCTCCGTATCCTCACTGTCCTCAAAAAGCTTTTCGGCCTCAGAAAAGAGCTCCATAGCCTTCTTCCCCTTTTCCCGGCCTTCGTTTTCGTCTATGCTCCTGATATCCCCGGCATATTCCGAAAGCAGGGCGCTCATTATATAGTCGTCCCCGCTGTCCCAATCCTTATCATCATTTAAGCTCTCCTCTCGGGTGCTTAAGAGCATCTCCAGATGATCACCTGACAGCTCAAGCGTCTCCGGCAGCGGCTTTTCCTCTCCGTCCTCCGTAAGGTGCTTGTTTTCAAAGAATTCAAAGGACAGAAGCAGGTCGGCCGTCTGTTTATACAGTCCTCTGCGTGCCTCCCTGTCACTGTATGCTCCGCTGTCCATGCCTGAACGCTCCTCATTCTCCGAAAGCCGCGTCATGTGCTTTTTAAGAAGTTCCCGGTAGTAGCTTTCCTCTATCCTGAAGGGCCCGCTTTTCGCATAGAGGACGGGATCCTCTCCCTCCCCTCCGGCACGGAAACAGGCGATGTAATATTCGCCCTCACTGTCAAGCTCAGAGAAATCCCCTGAAAACACCCTGATACTGTCATCTTCCGCTGCCTTCCGACTTTTGTCTTTGTTTTCCTCATAAGATTCTCCGGGGACATTGTCCCTGTCTGACCCGCTTTCCGGTTTTTCTCTCTCAGCACCTCCTGTAGTTTCCGCCCGGCTGTCTCCCGTCTCTTCCGTAAGCTCTCCTGTATACACGGCGTTTTCCGTATTGCTGTCCGTAATTTCAAAGCTCAGGCTCCCGGAAACCGAATCCTCTGCGTTTCTTACAACGAGCGTAAATTCCTTATTGCCCCCCGGCTCAAAGCCGGCAGTACACAGGACCAAAGGCTCTGCCTGCTCACCGCTTTCTTCCTCAGGCTCCGTGCCGCCCTTCTCCCTGCTTTCGCGGTAACGGGCCATGGTATCGGTTATTTCGGAAAGAAGCTCTGCCTTTGTTCGTCCGTCTGTAACGGTATCCTCCCTCTCCCTGTGTGCGCATCCCGAAAGCAGTATCCCCGGTATGAGCGAGAGCATAATAAGCCGTCCCGCCCGCCGTCTCAGAGCCTGCAATATTCCCATTTCATTATCCCTCATTTGCTTTCCGCTGACCCCTAAGCTTTTGTCTGCCTACATACAGGGTCAGAATAATAAGCAGGGTAAACCCCGATATGACAAGGGAAAGCCTCTGTGCCGCCGTTCCCCTGTACCACACCCTGACAGGTCCCGAAACTCCGTTCAGATACACCCGCAAAAGTCCGTTGCTTCCTCCGCCGTCGACCTTAAGGCTCTGCCCGTCCCCCGACATGGCACCGTAGCCCTTGTAGTAGATAAAGGGCACATCCGCATATTCCCCTGCTCCCTCCGCATACAGCGTAAGCTCGTTTTTATAGCGTTCAAACCTAAGCTCCTGTCCCCTGTCCCCGACAGCATGCCTGCTCTGCTCTATCAGCCTGTCCCTGTCCTTTACGGAAACGGGCAGCCATTCCCCGGCTATCACATTAGCGGTAAAGGGAGCATAGCTGTAATAATCGTCCGAATAATCATAAAAGCCCTGAGCATTCCGTTCCATGACATCAAGGCCCGAAAGCGACGCCGCAAGGAAAATTCCGGCTGCCGCCGCCGCACAAAGGGATGCTTCCTTAAGCGAAAGGGCTTTGCCTGCCCGCTTTAACAGAATATATAAAAGTATCCCGTCCGAAAAGGCAAAAAGCACGGAGGCCGCTATAAAAAACCTCCAGGGAAACTGGATGAAGCCCATCACACCCCCCAGCCTTTCCCAGGGAAAAAGCCTTGTTGACAAAAGCGCAAAAAACACCCCGAAGCAATAGAGAAGATCGGAAAAGCCGATAAGCTCACCGTCCTCCTTCCTGTCTGCAAAAAGCCTCAGCACATAAAAAAGTATGAGCCCCGTTCCCACGGAGGGAAACTCCCGGGAAAATACCGAAAAAAAGGTCCCGGCCTCATCCACGGGCTTCATCCACGGAATGCTCACCATAAATTCGGAGGATAAGAGCTGTTCAATAAGCGGCAGCCAGTAAAAGCAGCCGATCCCTGCCGTTACGAGCGCCGTAAGCGCCACCTTAAGGATGAGTGCGGGCCTGTTGATAAAGACCCTGAGCTTTATGAGGAAGACGGCCCCGCAGAGGAAAATACACATCACAAAGCTTCCGGTGTGGCACAGTAAAAGTCCCAGAAAACCCAGTCCCAGGATATACGGCCTGTCCATCCCCATACAGAGCACGTTATATATCCCGTAGATGACAAGGGGTATAAAGATGAACGCGGTGTATTCCCCAACAGCGGACCTTACATATATATCCTCCAGATGATAACTGCCAAGCGTTACCATAACGGCCGCAAAGACGCCTCCGTAGCGCGAGCCCGTGATGCCCCATGCGCAGTAAAAGGCGGATACATAACAAAGGATGACGCATACCGCCACGAAAATATGGTAGCTTAAGTTTATCGACACCCCGCACACCCTTAACAACGCCGGGATATACAGTAAAAGATCCGGATAGAACATTGAGCTTGCATAGCCCGCTCCCCCGAAAAAGAGCATGTTGACCTTCAGAAAGGGGCGTCCGTTCAATATCCCCTCCTTAAGGCTTTCTATCCTTAAAAGATGATATTCCAGATCATGGCCGTTTATGCAGAGCCTCGTAAAAAGCGGAGCACAGGCCACTATAAGGGTAAAGAGCGAAATAAGCAGTACTATTCTGTTTTCCTTATCCTCAAGATATTTCTTCATTTTTTAAACAACTGCCGGATCATTCCGTTTTGTTCAGGTCGCTGAAGGAGAAGGTGATATCGTTCCCGTCGTCCTCCACATTAATGCTGTAGCTCCTGGTCTCACACCCGGTCCTGCTGAGGGTTATAACATGGGCCCCGGTCACCTTTGCGGTGCTTGTGGGTGCTATGCCTATGTAGCTTCCGTCAAGGTACACCTCCGCTCCCGACGGTCCCTGCACATACAGCTTCCTTGTGGCGGTGATCACATTTGCGGAGGGCAACTGAGTATTGCCTGCGGTGCCGGATATGCCCGGTATCGTCACGCTTTGTGCGGAGCTTCCCGTACCGCTCAGCGAAGAACTCCCCGGAATACCCTGTGAAGTACTCCCCGTACTGCCCTGTGTGGAGCTTGCGGAGGATATCTGTGGTGGGGCTGAAGAGGAGCCCGACGAGCTTCCCGTGTAGGTATCGCTCAGGGTCCTGGTGCCGCTAAAGGGAGAGCCGCTGCTTCCCTGCTGCCCTTCCTCCGGGAGCTTGTCCATCTCTATATCCACATTTGCGTATTCCGACCCTATCTTGAGGCTCGTGGTCACAGGCTCATAGCCTGCTGCCTCCAGCTTTATATTATGTATCCCGTACTCAAGAGGCACCCGTTCCTCATAATCGGTCAGCTCGCCGTCAATAAAGAGCTGCGCGTAGCCGGGCTCGATGTTGAATTCCACATGCCCTATGGCGACCTCTTCTATCTTTATCTTCCCGAGATCCAGTATTGTTTCCTTATTCCTTACTACCGTAAGGTCCTCCTGCCCCAGGTATCCCTTGTTGGTAAGCCTTACGTTTAGCTCCCCCTCAGGCACCGGAAGCAGCATATCCTCGGTTATCTGCCTTATCATCTCGGTACGGCCGTCTGTCCCTTCACCGCTCACGGAGCCTTCCGCGTAAGCCTCCCCGGCGCCCTTGTTCCGTATCTCTATATAGCCCCCCACAAAATAGCTGTCGTTTGTGAGCCTTATATAGCCATGCCCCTTTTCCACAACAATGGAATAAATGTCCCTGTCAAGGCCCCTTACGGTAAGGGTGTCAAGGCCCGTAAGATCCATCCATTCAGCCTGTTCTCCCTCCGAGCAGATAAAAAGGTCTTCAGTAAATCTATAGGCCCTGCCGGCTATGGTGAGGATATTCTTCTTCTCGTCAGCCTCAAAATCCCTGACCCCTGAAAGCGTCCATATCTCATTGCTCTTTTCCACCCTCTTTAAAGCATTGTCTTCGGCGGAAAAAGCGGCATTAAGGACCTCTCCGGGCTCCACCTCTCTCGCGGTTATCCCCTCTCCGAACCTGTTTAAAAATTCCGTTGTCCCGTCGTAGGAAAAAAAAGCCTCCTTATCGCTTCCGGGATCCTTAAGCGTCAGAAACCTTCCCTCGTGATCCGCAGCTACAAGCACCCCGGTAAAGAAGGTAAGGCTCCCGTTTTCCGCAGCCCCCTCCGTAAGCTCTCCATAAGGCTGCTGCCCCGGATACTCCGCCCCCTCTGCATCGCCGTATGTATCCTCTGAAAGGCTCCCGGCGTATTCAAGGTCGCTCTGACCCTTTTTTATACCGGTCCTTCTGTATTCATTTGCGATGAGATAAAATCCCAGCATGGTGAGTATCGCCACCAGACACGCCGGGATCAAAGCCTTTCTCATTATTGTCCTCCAGTGTCAGGCACGAGCCGAGTTTACTCGAGCTCGTATCTGACACGCCAATCAAGTTTGAAAGTTTGCTTTCAAACTTGTCCTCCGGCAGCTTCCTGCTTCCCGCCGCATAAGGCAAGGAGCCTTTCCCGGGTGTTAAGAGAGGGATCCTCAAGCACCAGATCGAGCATCCTTTTAAGCAGGGTCCCCAGCTCCCTTCCGGGCTTCATTCCGCAGGCTATCAGGTCATTCCCGTTTACCGCAAGCTCCCCTATGGTCAGACAGTCTCCGTTTTGAAGCACCCGCTCATAGGTCTCTTCAAAGCGGTCCGTCGCCTTAAGCTTTTCCTCCCTTATGTATACGCTCTGTCCCATGGTATCGCACCTTCTCACCATAAACCAGAGCGGCATAAGGTCACGCCCGATCACCGCGGCTGTTCTTCTTACGTTGGCTTCGCTGCATTCCTGCCGGTGATCATGGTATCTTACAAGGGTACAAACCCTTTTTATCGTCGCGTTATCAAATTTCAGTCTCCTGAGTACGGACTCCGCTATACCTACGCTTACCGCAGAATGTCCCTTGAAATGATCCGTCCCGTCCTCATCCCTGGTGTGGCAGTCGGGCTTTCCCATGTCGTGAAGCAGCATCGTAAGCCTGAGGACCGTTATATCCTCTTTTGACAGCGCCTCATCAAAGGTCACCGAATACTTAAGCGTCTCTATGGTATGTATCCCCACATTGTACTGATGATGCTTATTATTCTGAGGAGTGACAAGCTCCCTGTCAAATTCCGGTAAAATAACGGCCGTTATCCCTGTTTCGCTCAGGGTCAGAAGCTTTTCCGGATGGGCGCTTGCAAGAAGCTTCAAAAGCTCCTCCCTTATCCTCTCCGCGCTTATGAGCCTTAAGCTCTCCGCCTTCTCGGGGATAGCCGAAAGTGTCCTTTCCTCGATGGTGAAATTAAGCTGGGCCGAAAACCTGACGGCCCGCATTATCCTGAGAGCGTCCTCCGAAAACCTTTCCCCGGGATCCCCGACCGCTCTTATGAGGCGGTGTTCAAGGTCACTAAGCCCTCCGAACTCATCCACCAGGCCTCTGCGGCTGTTGTAAGCCATTGCGTTTATGGTGAAGTCCCTACGCTTAAGATCCTCCTTAAGGCTCTTTGTAAAGGTCACGTCTGAGGGATGCCTTGCGTCCTCATATTTGCCGTCAAGCCTAAAGGTAGTCACCTCAAAGCCTTTGTCCTTTATGAGTACGGTCACCGTACCGTGCTTTATTCCGGTATCGACGGTCCTTCTGAATACCGCCTTTATCTCCTCCGGCTCCGCATCTGTTGTTATATCCCAGTCTCCGGGTTCTCTTTTAAGAACAGAATCCCGTATGCAGCCCCCCACGGCCCAGGCCTCAAACCCTTTTTCCTCCAGCATGGAAATGATCTGCGCGACCTCTTTGGGAAGGTCAATATACATACGGGATCTTTTTTGATCTGAATAAATGATAGATATCCTCCGTCCGGCAGCTACCTGCCAAGTACCTTAACGGTCTCTCTTGCTATGGCAAGCTCTTCGTTTGTGGGTACGATAAGAATGGGGATCCTGGCCTCGTCGTAGGAGATCACCGCTTCCTTACCCCTTACGTCGTTCTTGCTCCTGTCCACCCCTGTTCCGAGGTAGGAAAGGTAATCGCCGACAAGCTGTCTGACGTCGCTGTTGTTCTCGCCGATGCCCGCAGTGAACACGATAGCATCCACACCGTTCATCGCGGCAGTGTAGGCGCCGATATACTTGGCGACCCTGTAGGAATAGGCCTCAAGAGTGGTCCTTGCAAGCTCGTTTCCGTCGTTTGCGGCGGCTATCAGATCCCTGAAATCGCTTGAAAGCTTTGACAGGCCCAGCACGCCGGATTTTTTGTTAAGTATGGTAAGCATCTCCGAAATGGAGAGATTTTCCTTGTTGCAGATAAACTCAAGGATCGCAGGGTCCAGATCGCCGGACCTTGTTCCCATAAACAGCCCCTCCAGGGGAGTAAGCCCCATGCTGGTATCCACACACTGTCCGTTCTTAACCGCGCTTACGCTGGCCCCGTTTCCAAGGTGACATACGATGACCTTGAAGTCCTGGTAATTTTTATGGAGTATCTCGGCCGCTCTCTTTGAAACATAGCTGTGGCTGGTGCCGTGGAAGCCGTACCTCCTGATCTTATACTTTTCATAATATTCATAGGGAATCCCGTACAGATAGGCCTTCTTAGGCATGGTCTGATGGAAGGCTGTGTCAAACACGCCTACCATGGGAACCTCCGGCATCAGCTGCCTGCAGGAGCGGATACCCGTAAGGTTTGCGGGATTATGGAGCGGAGCCAGATCGTTGCACTCCTCTATGGCCTTTATGACCTCATCCGTAATTAGCGTGGCCTCGGAGAACCTCTCTCCGCCATGCACCAGCCTGTGGCCCACTGCATCTATGTCCTCAAGCGATCCGATAACGCCGTATTCCTTATCGGTCAGACACTCTATCACAAGCTCCACTGCCTTTACGTGATCAGGCATCTCCACCGCTTTTTCGATCTTCCTTGCCTCCCGCTCAGGCGTTTCCGAAGCTGTGTGGCTCAGCATGCCGCCTTCTATCCCTATCCTTTCGCACAGCCCCTTTGCCAGTACCTTTTCCGTTTCTGAATCTATGAGCTGATACTTTAATGAAGAGCTTCCGCAGTTAATGATCAATACCTTCATCTTGAAATACCTTCCTCTCTCTTATATCAGGCCTTAAGCTGACCGTAGCGTACCGCCCGCATCCGGACAGCCCTGTAAGACCGGCCGCCTTAGGCTATTCATTATATCTTAGAACCATTCATTGAGAAAATCAAGCATTTTGGGACTGTTACTTCCTATCTCAAGGCTGAG
>DFEA01000062.1 GCA_002368575.1 Lachnospiraceae bacterium UBA3814
ATAAGCTGACGTTTGAAGCGTTCAAAAAAAGATATCTTGATGTATTGTCTGGTAATCACGATTTTGAAGAAGATCTTATTAGCTTTAGATTAATGCAAGAAGATGGACAAATGACAAACGCAGGTGTTTTGTTTGCTGACCAATGGAACATTCATCATTCAAGAATGTTTTGTACAAGATGGAATGGTTTGGATAAAGCGGGTTCTGTCCAAGATGCTCTGGATGATCTGGAAATCACTGGTAGTTTATTATCACTCTTTGATAGTACAATGGATTTTGTTAGAAAAAACTCTCAAAAAGGATGGAGAAAAGACAAAGATAAAAGAGTAGAATTGCCGGATTATCCAGAACGTGCAGTAGAAGAAGGATTAGTTAATGCACTCATTCATAGAAGTTATTTGCAGACAGGAGCTCATAGCCAGATTGATATTTATGATGATCGAATGGTTATTACTAATCCAGGGGGAATGTATGATGGTTCTGAGGTTCAATTACTAGATTTGAGACATGTCCCTTCTAAGCTTAGAAATCCGATACTGACCGATGTTTTTGGACGCTTACGTTTGATGGAGAGAAGAGGAAGTGGATTTAAGAAGATACTTGATGCCTATGAATCTGAAGAAAGATATACAGATAGTTTAAAGCCAGAGTTTTATACTGATGGTTATAATTTCTTTCTTACTCTATGGAACTTGAATTATGCATATGATAAAGCGCAAAATAAAGCGCAAGTTAAAGCGCAAAGTGGTGCTTTATCTGATAGAGACTATTTATTGCTCCTGATTAAGGAGAATCCAACCATAACACAAACGGAGTTGGCTGACGTTATGGGAAAGTCACGAAGATCAATACAGATGCTGATGAAGCAACTGATAGAAGATGATGTTATTGAAAGATTAGGATCTAAGAAGCAGGGAACTTGGATTTTGAAAATTAAATCTGAAGACCTTCGGTAATACGGTAATAGAGAATCTGTTAGACGTAGTAAATATTTTTCAAATATGTTAGAATGGAGAAATGCCGGGGTGCTCATTACAGCCTGTTTTGAAGAGGACCGGGGAAAGAGAGGCATTATAAATGGCATTACTTGAGATAAAAGACCTCTGCGTGGCGGTAGAGGACAACGAGATACTTAAGGATATAAGCATAAGTATAGGAAAGGGAGAGACCCATGTCCTTATGGGGCCAAACGGTGCCGGAAAATCAACGCTGGGAAATGCGCTGATGGGAAATCCCTCCTACAGGGTCACAAAGGGAAGGATATTTTTTAACGGACTGGATATAAAGGATGAATCACCGGACAGGAGGGCGAAGGCGGGGATGTTCATGTCCTTCCAGAATCCTCTTGAGATCCCGGGTATCAGCCTTTCTTCATTCATCAGAAACGCGATCATCCTGCAGACCGGGCAGAAGATCAAGCTTACGGAATTCAGAAAGAGCCTTTCGGACAATATGAAGCTGTTAAGCTTTGACAGCGCCTATAAGGACAGGGATCTCAACGTGGGCTTTTCCGGCGGTGAGAAGAAAAAGGCCGAGATACTGCAGATGCTGATGCTGAAGCCGAAGTTTGCGATCCTTGACGAGACTGACTCGGGGCTTGATGTAGACGCGGTCAGGACTGTGTCCGAGGGTATAAGGGAATATCAGAAGCAGAAGGACGGAGCGCTGCTTATCATTACACATTCAACAAGGATCCTGGATTCCCTGAGTGTCGACCGTACCCATATCCTTGTAAAGGGCAGGATAGTGGCAAGCGGGGATGGAAGCCTGGTTGATGAGGTCAATCTTAACGGATTTGAAAAATACATGTGAAAGTACTGCCCGGGATACTGACAGGGACCGGAAAATGATCCGGTCTGAAAAGCAGAGGGGAAGGAAAATGGAAAAGGAACGAACAGAGGTCGACGAGCTTGACCGGAGTATATATGATTTCCGATATGAGGAAAAGGATTTCTACAGGGTCAGGGAAGGGCTTACCGAGGAGATCGTCCTTGAGATCTCAAAAGAGAAAAATGACCCTGAGTGGATGCGCAAAAAAAGGCTTGAGGCTCTTAAGATATACAACGAGCTGAAGGTGCCTGACTGGGGGCCGGATATCAGCGGACTTAACATAGACGATATCGTCACCTATGTCCGCCCGAACACCGCAATGAAGGGAAGCTGGGATGAGGTCCCGGAGGATATCAAAAACACCTTCGAAAGGCTGGGGATACCACAGGCTGAAAGAAAGAGCCTTGCGGGAGTAGGCGCCCAATATGACAGCGAGCTCGTTTATCATAATGTTAAGGATGAGGTGAGCGAGCTGGGGGTGGTCTATACAGATATGGAAAGTGCCCTTACCGGGGAATATGAGCAGATGGTCAGGGATCATTTCATGAAGCTTGTTCCCCCCACGGATCATAAGTTCGCTGCTCTCCACGGAGCGGTCTGGTCCGGAGGGTCCTTTGTATATGTCCCGCCGGGCGTCAGGGTCGATATTCCGCTTCAGTCGTACTTCAGGCTGAATGCCGCGGGAGCGGGACAGTTTGAGCATACTCTGATAATAGTCTCGGAGGGAGCCGAGCTTCATTTCATCGAGGGCTGCTCGGCGCCTAAATACAATGTGGCCAATCTTCACGCGGGCTGTGTTGAGCTTTACGTCGGAAAGAACGCAAAGCTCAGATACTCGACCATTGAGAACTGGTCGAAGAATATGTACAACCTGAATACCAAGCGGGCCATATGTGAGGAGGGGGGCATAATAGAGTGGATATCGGGCTCCTTTGGCTCACATGTTTCTTATCTTTACCCTTCAAGCATCCTTAAGGGAGATGATTCGCATGCGGAGTTTACCGGCATCACCTTTGCGGGCAGCGGTCAGAACCTTGATACGGGGGCAAAGATGGTGCATATCGGAAAGAGGACCTCGTCCTTCATCAACACGAAATCGATCTCTAAGGCAGGCGGGATCAGCACCTACAGGAGCTCTGTCATAATAACGGAAGGCGCGGTGGACTCAAAGGCGTCCGTTTCGTGCGCTTCCCTGATGCTTGATGATATATCCCGCTCCGATACCGTCCCGGCGATGGACATAAGGACCGACAGAGCGGATGTGGGGCATGAGGCAAAGATAGGAAGGATCAGTGACGATGCGGTATTCTACCTGATGAGCAGAGGGATACCGGAGGAGGATGCAAAGGCAATGATAGTCAGCGGCTTTGCGGACCCGGTAAGCAAGGAGCTTCCGCTCGAATACGCGGTTGAGATGAACAACCTTATACAGCTTGAAATGAAGGGGGCTATCGGCTGATGGAAAAGAAGGATCTTGAGCTTATATTAAACAGTCTCCCGACGCTCACCTGGAACAGCCTTAAGCTTAACAGCACAGTCTTTAAGGACAGTATCGATCTGAACGGTAGAGGAGAGTGTATCATTCATAATATCCCGTCAGGAGTGATAATAGGAAGCGAAGGGTGCGACGGCTGCGAAAGAGGGAGAGACGCGGTAGAGGCGATATCCGGTGCCCAGCCCAGGCTGAAGCCCTCTCTCTTTAAGGAAATGAAGACCGGAATGGGACCCGAGGCGAAGAACTTTTTCAATAAGTACTGCCATGAGACCCTTTCCATACGGGCAATGTGTACAGCCTCCGCCGACAAGCCTCTTAAGATAAATTACCTGCCCGGGAACGAGGACGGCTATGTCGTAAAGCAGAATATCACCGCGGAGGCCGGGAGTAACCTTACCGTTATAATGGACTATTCCGGAAGGCCGGAGGACAGCGGCTTTTTCGGTATTCAGACACAGATATTCGCGGCAGAGGATTCGGTAGTAAATATCATAAAGCTTGAGCTTTTAGGCAGGAATTATACTCACTTTGAGAATATTGGCGGAGTGGTAGGGGATAACGCAAGGGTCAATGTCATACAGATGATCCTTGGAGGCGGAAAAAGCTATGTGGGGCTCAATATGGAGCTTTCCGGCTACAGGAGCAGCTTTGAGGGAAATGTAGGTTATCTGTGCCTGAATGATCAGAAGCTTGACATGAATTATTACATGGGCCATTCCGGGAGGAGATCCACAAGCTCCCTCAGGGTAGAAGGCGCTCTCAGAGACAGTGCTTCCAAGACCTTCAGGGGAACGATCGACCTTAAGCACGGGGCAAAGGGAGCCTGCGGAGATGAGCAGGAGGGGACGCTTTTGCTTTCAAAGGACGTAAGGAACAAAACTCTCCCGGTCATACTCTGTGATGAGGACGATGTGGAGGGCACGCACGGAGCTTCAATAGGAAGGCTGTCGGCAGAGCTGCTGTTCTATATGCAGAGCAGGGGAATAAGCGAGAAGGAGGCTGAGCTTTTAATGACAAAGGCCAAGATCAATACGGTCAGAAGCCTTATTAAGGATGAGAGCTCCATCGGAAAGGTACAGCATTACATGGAGGAGGCCTTCGGATGAGTCAGAACCCTTACAGACAGGATTTTCCTGTATTCAGGAACGGAAAATACAGATATATGGACAGTGCCGCTACCGCTCAGAGACCGGATAGTGTCATAGCGGCAGAGAAGGAATTCTATGAGTCTATGAACGCTAACCCGTTAAGAGGGCTGTATGAGCTTTCCGTAATGGCTACACAGGCCTACGAGGAGGCAAGAAGGGCGGTTTCGGGTCTTATAGGTGCGGAGCCCTCTGAGATAATCTTTACGAGGAACGCCACGGAGTCCTTGAATCTTGTGGCCTACAGCTACGGCCTGACCTTTCTTCATGAGGGAGACGAGATACTGACCACGGTAATGGAGCATCACTCCAATATGCTGCCGTGGCGTATGGTCGCGGAGAGGACCGGAGCAGTCGTAAAGTACCTTAAGCCCCTAAAGGACGGCACTATAGAGGATTCGGAGCTTGAGGAAAAGCTAACCGGAAAAACAAAACTGGTGGCGATAGGCCATGTTTCCAATGTTTTAGGCTGTGAGAATCCGGTAAGAAGGATAGCAGACATGGCTCATGATACGGGAGCGGTGGTGGTAGTGGATGCCGCCCAGTCGGTTCCGCATCTTAAGACCGATGTAAAGGAGCTGGGAGCGGATTTTCTGGCCTTTTCCGGCCATAAGCTTATGGGTCCCTTCGGGATAGGGGTGCTGTATGGAAGGCGTGACCTTCTTGAGAAAATGCCTCCCTTCCTTCGGGGCGGTGAAATGATAGAGTCCGTGACTCTTGAGGGACAGACCTGGGCAGAGCTTCCGCATAAATTTGAGGCGGGGACGGTGAACGCGGCCGGCGCCTATGGTCTTAAGGCGGCGATCGAATACCTTAACAGGGTCGGGTACGATAATATAAGAAGGATAGAGGATGAGCTCACCGGAATGCTGATGGATGTGCTTACGGAATATCCCTATGTACACATCCAGGGCTCAGAGGATCCCTCAAAGCACAACGGAATAGTCTCCTTTACCATAGACGGGGTTCATCCCCATGATATTTCAAGCATCCTTGACGGCAGCGGCATAAATGTCAGGGCGGGGCATCACTGCGCGGAGCCGCTCATGAAGCATCTCGGTGTACAGTCAACTGCCCGGGCAAGCCTTTATCTTTATAATGACGAAGAGGATGTCAGGGCGCTTTCCGAGGCGATCCCCGGGATAAGAAGAGTAATGGGTCTGTAAGAGACTTACAGAAAGGAATGATTATGGCACTTAATTCCATATACGGAGAGATCCTTAACGAACATAACCTGAGACCGGTCCACAAGGGAAGGATCGAGAATCCCTCGCTGGTCCTTGACGGTAAAAACCCCTCCTGCGGAGATGAGATAACGATAGAACTCAGGGTCAACGATGAGGATGTCATCGAGGATGGCTGCTTTACGGGAAGCGGCTGCGCGATCTCACAGGCCTCCGTGGATATGATGCTCGATCTGATAATCGGGGAGAAAAGGGAGCGGGCTCTTAAGCTTTATGAGATATTTATGGGTATGATCCGGGGGGAGGCCGGCGAGGAGGAAACAGAAGAGCTGGATGAGGCCATGGTATTCAAGGATATCTCACATATGCCCGCAAGGGTGAAGTGCGCCGTGCTTGGCTGGAGGACCATGCGGGAAATGCTTGACGGAAGGCTTTCGGTGGAATAGCCATGGCAGCAAAAAGAACTGAGGAGATCCTCAATATACTTGACGAACAGTACAGTATCGACGTGAAATGCTATCTGGAGCACGACTCCGCGTGGCAGCTTCTGATCGCAACGATCCTGAGCGCCCAGTGTACCGACGCAAGGGTAAATATCGTAACAAAGGAGCTCTTTAAGAAATATCCCTCCATAGAGTCCTTTGCCGGGGCAGAGCTTTCCGAGCTTGAACAGGATATCCGCTCCACCGGCTTTTATCATAACAAGGCTAAGAATATCATCGGCTGCTGCAGGAAGCTTCACTATGAGTTCGGAGACGAGGTACCGCGTACTATAGAGGAGCTCACCTCACTTCCGGGGGTGGGAAGGAAAACAGCCAATGTCATAAGAGGCAATATTTTCGGTGATCCGAGCATAGTCGTGGATACACATGTTAAGCGGATATCGAACAGACTGGGCTTTACGGTCGAAAAGGATCCGGAAAGGATAGAATATGATCTCATGAAGGTGTTGCCGGAGGATCACTGGATACTGTACAATCTCCAGATAATCGCTTTCGGAAGGGATATCTGCAGGGCTCAGAGGCCTCAGTGCGAGCGCTGCAGGCTGACGCGGTACTGTACGGAATACATGAACCGGCAGCAGGCGTAAGCGTTTTGCGGTAACCGGCAGATGAGCCTTAGGTTCACTATGAGGCGGGGCTTTTGTACGGCGGCCCGCTCAGTCGTGAAAGTAATCGGTGCTCTTAAGCATTTTTACGATGGCATCGCGGTTAGGGGAGGTTATCTTCTGCGCCTCGTCGGTTATGCGCTCTATCGACCTGAAGTCAAAGTCGGCGGCATAGATATCGGCAAGAAGCTTATAATGGCTTTTTACATCCGTGTGTATCGACACCCCGTATTCCAGGACCTGCTTCGCCTCATCGAGCCTTCCCTCCTCATGAAGAGCATTCGCCCAGAGCCAGAGATATTTTACAAGCTCAAGGAAATTCTCATCACAGGCCGAAAGGTAGTCAAGATTGGCGACTCCGTATCTGAGCTTGAGCTCTGTGTTGGAAATGCCGGAGAGATTAACTATCCTTTTGTCGGCAAGGGCCATTATCCTGTTCTGACAGTCGCGGATATTGTCATTTGAGGTGTCGGGATCAAAGGGTAGGGCATCAGGCTCAAGCTCTGTATATTCTATGTCGGTAAGAGGCTGCTTTCTCACGCTGTTTGCCTTAAGCTCTCTGTCCCAAAGCTCCTTGAGCTCTGAGTTCATGCTTTTCTGAGAACGTCTCATATATACTGAAAATGATGCGAGAAGCAGAGCCAGGGTTGTAAAAATGGGAAAAAACATTTATAATTCCTTCTTGAAACCGTTCAGCTTCGGGAACAGGCTTTTCCCGGGCTGCCGCGGGCAGGTGAACAATTTCGGAATGAGGACAATAAAATGATGAATTTTAACAGCAGCAGGACAAAGAAGATCGTATCGGCCATAATCATAGTGATACTGGTCATTGCGATGGTCGTTCCTACATTATTGACATTTGTTTAGGATATATTTGCACGGTCATATGGCAAACGCGTGCTTTTTGCCTGCTATATGATAAATGATAACACTTTATGTGTCAATTTCAACCGGAAAGTGTTATACTGTATATAGTCTGACGGCGGGGGTGATCATACTATATACGGGAAGGGGTTATTAAAGCCTGAGGACGGATACCTGGCTCTGAAAAGCCTTCGGGAGCTTCTTCGGGTCTTAAAGGGCTTGATTGCCTGTGCTCATAAAGGGGTATAATATGAAAAGGGTCGTTAATAAGCTTGCAGCGTTCATTGCCGGAGCCATTGGTTACGGGCTTCTTTTTACGTTGATTCTGACGTCTGATCCCAGGATAGTTTTTGCCGATAATATTTCTATAAAGATAGGCGGTGCGAATGTAGGCCTTGAGGAGGAAGAGGCGGAGGTGAAGGAGGATACTGAGGTGATCTCCTTTGCCGAGGAGCCTTCCTTTAATAACAGCGCCGGCTCTCATTTTTCCATGGACCTTACAAGCAGGATCCCGGAGGGAGTATATGCCGGTCCTGTAGAGCTTTCCGGGAAAAATTACATCGAAGCGGAGGCTGCCGTTTCGGAATATGTTGACGGACTTAAGGAAACACAGATATCCCTGACTGCCGGGGACAGGGAGCCTTCATCGGTTACTGCGGGAGAGCTGGGTCTTGAGTGGTCAAACAGGGAGCTGCTGGAGGAGGCGGTAAGCCTCGGCAGATCAGGAAATATAGTGGTAAGATATAAGACCTTAAAGGACATAGCACATGATAACCGGGTATATGAGCTGGAGCTGTCCTGTGACAGTTCAAAGGTCAGGAGCATAGTTTCGAGGCTGGCGGAGAAATACAATGTACAGCCGGTAAATCCCAGGGTGAGGCATGAGAACGGCGCTTTTACCGTGCTTAAGGAGGGTACCGAAGGAGTCGCGGTGAAGGAGGATGCCTCGGCAGACAGGATAATGGCCGCCATGAGCGATTTTGACGGTTCACCGGAGACCATAGAGCTTGAAATGGAGATCACTGCCCCTAGAGGGACGGACGAGGATTTTGCCATGATGAAGGATGTCCTGGGAAGCTATCATACCAGCTTCTCTTCCTCGGGCTCTGACCGTTCGGGCAATGTAAAAAACGGCACCAGACTGATAAACGGTACCATGCTCTATCCGGGCGACCAGTTTTCCGTGTATGAGACCGTAAGTCCCTTTACCGAAGAGAACGGATATTTTCTTGCCGGCTCCTATGCCAACGGGATAGTCGTAGAGAGCCTGGGAGGAGGGATATGCCAGGTCAGCTCCACCCTTTACAACGCGGTGTTAAGGGCTGAGCTTCAGGTGGATGAGAGATATAATCATTCAATGATAGTCACCTACGTGGACCTTTCCTCTGATGCCGCGATCTCAGGGACCGCAAAGGATTTCAAATTTACAAACAATCTGGATAATCCCATATATATAGAGGGCTATACAACGGACAGCAAGGAAGTATATTTTAACATATACGGGGTGGAGACCCGTCCCGCGGGACGTACCGTTGAATTTGAAAGCGTTGAAATATCAAAGACCGAGCCTGAGGGAGTAAATATCGTTGCCGACAGCTCACAGCCGGTGGGATATATGAGCTCACAGTCCGCCCATACAGGCTATGTGGGAGAGCTGTGGAAGATAGTAAAGGAAAACGGAGTTGAGA
>DFEA01000060.1:0-18383 GCA_002368575.1 Lachnospiraceae bacterium UBA3814
TTTTATCTGGAATTTCGGGATTGTTTGAGATCTCCGTCACCGTAGATCTCACTTTGAGTAAGGATCTGTTTTGCTCCTCATTACTTTATAATGTATGATTTGCTGCCGCAAATCCTTATCTCAAAAAATTCTCTCGTTCTCGACTCCATAAGAAACCGGAGCCGGTCGAGAAATTTTTGAGCTTCAGATTCTGTTTCACAGAATCTGAAATGTGATTCACACTATTTAATTTTCAAGGGACAGCTTCCATATATTACCACCCGTATTTATTTACGTCAAGAAAAATTTCAAAGTTTTTTTCATATTTTTTCCCCAACGTTTTCCACAACCATATATGCCGCTCAGAAGAGCCTATCCAACATCATCTTGTGGATATGCGGGGAGCCGTATATCCATCTCCTGCGAATACTCTATCCTGTTCCTTTTAAGGAAGCCGGTAAAACCCGGTATCTCCCAGGGCTGCAGCAGCCCAGAGGGCGAATGGGCATCACACCCCAGAATGAAGCTGCATCCCAGCTCCGATGCCAATGAGAAAAACTCATCGTTGGGATAATGCCGCCCCGTTATATAGCCAAGCATATTGATCTCAAGCGGCACCTTCTTATCCCTGCAGTATTCGCAGAGCCGTTCCATTTCTCTTCTGTATATCAGGGGATCCCCCGTAAAATTCAGAAGATCCGGATGGGCAAGATAGGAGAACAGGCCGGTTTCAAGCCCCCTTATGACAACATTTACATATTCCGCAAGCCTCTCCTCGGAATCAGTCGGATTGCCGGCATAAAAGCCGTTACCCTCCTCCGGGACAAAATGCTGCCCCAGGATCATATATTCTATCGGCCTTAAGCTTATCTCCCTCATAAGCTCGTCAAAAAGGGGCTGATAATATTCAACCTCCAGCCCCGTCATTATATCTATCCTGCCCCTGTATTCCTCACTTAGGGCCCTCACCGTGCCGACATAATCGTCAAGCTCATCCATGACCATCCTTATCGAGGAAACATACCCGTCCTTAAAGGGCTGGGGAGTGTGATCCGAAAAGCCGAGAGTCCTCATGCCCTTTTTGATCGCCGCTTCAATATATTCCCTTTCGCTTCCCTGAGCGTGATGGCAGCGTACAGTATGCGTATGGTAATTTTTATCTATCCTGCAGGTTTTCGTCAAATTCATCAATTATATATCTCTGTCTGCCCTTAACGTCATCGTATATTCTCGTTATATACTCACCCAGAAGACCCGACGCAAATACCTGTATCCCTCCGATAAGCCAGATGAGCGCGGTCGTCCCCGATATCCCTTTCTTTTCGAAGGGACCCTTTTTCTGAAGCCCGTGAATAATGGAAAGCAGCACCCCCACTCCCGTCATGCCGGCTCCGAGGAAGGTAACGAATTCGAGCGGTTTTGATGAGAAGCAGAATATCCCGTGAAAGCCCATCCTGAACTCGCCCCAGAAGCGGTTATATTTGCTCTCATCCTCGGCCCTGGCCTCCCTGTGATACCTTACCGCAGTCTGCTTAAAGCCTATATAGGAAACCATCCCCCTGAAGAACATATCAGCTTCCGGCATCCTGCGAAGCTCCTCTATCACCCTCCTGTTTATCAGCCTGAAGTCAGCCGTATCCACGGGTATCTCAACCGACGAAAGGAAATTGATCACCCTGTAGGCCGTAGAATCTATGAGCTTTCTTATTCCTGTTTCTCCCTGCCTGTCGATCCTCTGGGCATAGACGACATCATAGCCCTCCTTCCATTTGGCCACGAGCTCCTCTATCACCTCGGGAGGATCCTGCAGATCCACATCTATAACGACACAGATATCTCCGCTGCAGTTAAGCACTCCGGCCATTGTCGCCGCGGCCTGCCGAAACCTCCTGCTCATGGTGATAAGCTTGATGCTTCGGTTTCGCTTCATATTCTCCTTTATGACCTCACGGGTATGATCGGTGGACGGATCAAGGCAGAAAATGATCTCGTAATCGCAGCCGAGCCTTTCCATGACCTTCTCCGTCCGCTTAAGGAACGGATCTATCCCGTTTTCCTCGTTATAAACGGGGACCACTATCGAAAGCAGATAATTATCATAATTTTCCATATCCTTTAAACACCCTTCCTTAAATATCCGCACTGATTTGCCTGCATATCCCAGTATATCACCGACTGTATTTATATGCCAGATAAGCCCAGCTTTCAAGATTTTTCTCAAGAATGCCCTTAAGCTCCGACACCGGAACAGGGCTCGGAGCCCTGCCCATTTCTATCGTAACGCCGGGCTTTTCAAGAACAACATGTACATAGTCGCCAAAGCCTGCCCGGTCCGCGTCGTGAGCTTTGGTACTGAAGGGAATATACCCATTGAATTCCGAAAGCTTAAGGGCAAGCTTATACGATTCGGAAAGCACCTCATCCTTTATCCCGTAGGAATCATAATAGAGTATCTGGCCCCTTGAATGATAATTCAGATAACAGACATAGTCATGTTTTTTGCTTTCCCTGATAAGCAGCTGTGTTTCCGGCTCGGAGGCATAGCTTTCTCCCTTTGACTGTCCGAAGGAGGGATAGGTCTTATAATCGGCATCCTCCCAGCCCGCGTCAAAGTTCTGGTTTATATCCACCCCGTTTGCGTTGCTCTTCCAGATAGTCAGATAATCCTCATAGCCTATCACCGCACTGCTCTCAGGCGGAAGGAAGGCTCTGTCAAAGCCCTCAAGCCTGTAATTATCAGCCCAGTACATAAACCCCAGATCGTCCTTAAGGCAGACGAGATACTCCTTGTCCCTTTCATAACAGTCACGAAGAGTTTTTCTGAGCTCCTCGTTTCTGATCCCCTCCTCCCCGTACTGGCTTATGGTCACGCCGTCAGGGTTCGCCATCGGGATAATATCAATGCAGACCTCCCCGAACAGCTCGCTTAAGGGGATATTATTATAACGCATGTTATTATATTCAGAGGCATAATGCTCGATCATGTTCATGACAAACTGTGAGGTGATATATTCTCTCCCATGTATCGCGGCATCCACAAAGATACGCTTAGGGGCTTTCGGATCGCCAAGGGTAACCCTGTAAATATCTCTCCCGTCGACGCTCTTCCCCACAGCCTCCGAGGTTAATATGCCGGGATAGGCACCCGTCAGCTCCTCCAGGTCCCGTACCAGCATATCATAGGAATATATCTGCTCCTTATCACTTACCATTTTTCCATCCTCCGTCCGCTCCTTTGTTTCAGGTACCACTCCGAGAGGCGATTCCCTGTGCAGCTCCGCCGATCTTCTCAGTACATACTCCTCATATGCGCAGCCGCAGAGAGAAAGCAGCATAAATATCAGGACCGCCGTAAAACCCCTCTTCATTTCAGCCCGATCGCCCCGTATATCGCTTTCATATCAAGATTTTTCCTCACCGTATCCGCAAGCAGGTCATACTGCTTCTCCTGAAAGTCCTCGTAGTCCCCGGTTTTAAGATCCTCGCAAAAGGACAGCCCCCTCCTTTCAAAATACAGTCTTCCCAGCCTGTCGATAAGCTCACCGTTTTCAAAGAGTCCGTGCAGATAGGTCCCGCATACATTCTCCAGGATGAAACCGTCATAGTACCTTTCTCCCCTCACGTCAAACTCCATAAAGGGCAGCATCCCGGAAGCATCACCCTGCACTGCCGCGGTTTCCCCGGTATGTATCTCATAGCCCGAAAGCCTGAGTCCCTTAAGCTCTCCGTTTTCTATCCTGGCCTTTACCTGTGTGGTGCGCTTTTCAGCTTTAAAAACGGTCCTGACCGAAAGAAGCTTAAGCCCCTCCTCGCTCTGCCCGGTCTCCGGGTCAAAAAGCCGCTCCCCAAGCATCTGATAGCCGCCGCAGATCCCCATTATATCGCTCCCCTGGTCTTTGAGCGCCCTGACAGCCGCAGCAAGGCCCGTCCGCTTCAGCCACCTAAGGTCGTCTATCGTGCTCTTGCTGCCCGGGAGGATGACAAGATCCGGCCTTCCAAGCTCAGAAGCCTCCTCCACATACCTTACCCCCAGATAAGGGGAACGCTGCAGGGGAGTCATGTCTGTGTAGTTTGAAATAAAAGGAAGCCTTATGACCGCTATGTCAACGGGCTTTTCATGCTGCTTTACACTCAGCTCTCCCGAGAGAGAGTCCTCCTCTGAAAGCTTCACGCTCATATACGGGAGCACCCCCACGACCGGGATACCCGTAAGCTCATAAAGCTCTTTAAGCCCCGGGCTTAAAAGCTCTCTGTCCCCTCGGAACTTATTGATGATAAAGCCTGCTATACGGCTTCTCTCAGCCTCCTTGAGAAGCCCCACCGTTCCGTAAAGCTGTGCGAACACCCCTCCGGGATCTATGTTCCCCGCAAGCAGGACCCTTGCGTCAACCATTTCCGCAAGCCCCATGTTCACTATATCTCCGGATCTTAAGTTTATCTCCGCGGGGCTTCCCGCTCCCTCTATCACAATGATATCATTTTCCCCGGCAAGGCCCTCATAGGCTTCAAGGATATGCGGCACAAGCTGTTTTTTTATCCTGAAATAATCCGCCGCGCTGTACTGCCCGAATATCCTTCCGTTCAGGATGACCTGGCTGCCCGTCTCGCTTGAGGGCTTCAGAAGAATGGGATTCATCCTGACGTCAGGCTTTTTCCCTGCCGCCAGGGCCTGCACCGCCTGTGCTCGTCCCATCTCAAGCCCGTCCCCCGTGACAAAGGAATTAAGGGCCATGTTCTGGCTTTTAAACGGAGCGGTCCTGTATCCGTCCTGAGTAAAGATCCTGCAGAGAGCCGCGGTGATAAGGCTTTTCCCCGCGCCGCTCATGGTTCCCTGCACCATTATGCATCCTGCCATAATCCGTCCTTAACTGTTTCCAGTCCCTTTATGAGCGTTTCATTATCCTTTCTTTTCAGGACCGCTATCCTGTAAAAGCACTCCTCGGCGCTTCCCGCAAGCCCGTAATAATCGGAGCAGTCCCGGATAAGCAGCCCTTTTTGAAGGAGGTCTTCCTTAAGCCCCCTTCTCCCCTTAAAGAAAAGATAATTTGCCCTTCCGTCCCAGACCTCAAAGCCCTGCTTTTGAAGGGCCGATCTGAGAAAGCTGCGCTCCCCCTCTATATAATGAATAAGAGGGAGCCTGTATTCACCGTCCTCAAGCTTAAGAGCCATAAGCCCCGCTTCATAAGAGGGCAGGGCTATCTGCCAGGGCTGCCTTTGTTCCTCTATCCTTTTTAAAAGCTCTTTGCCTCCTGTCAGGTACCCAAGCCTCAGTCCCGGCATCGCATAGAGCTTTGTAAAGGCGTTCAGAACGAGCACGTTTTCATACTCCGCCGCAAAGCCCCTCGCGGGCTCCAGAGCGGAATACAGGGAAGCGTCCTCAATAAAGCCCATGAAGCATTCGTCGATCACCAGAACGGTGTCCCTCCTCCTGCATGCCTCCGAAAGTCTTAAAAGCTCGTCCCTTCTTATAAGGGCTCCCGTCGGATTGGAGGGGTTTGCGATAAAAACGACCCCCTTCCGAAAATCCCTGTCCTCAAGCCATTTTATTATGTCGTCCGAAGCCGCTTCAAATAAGGGGGTATCCGGCAGGAAATGCCTTACGGGTATTCCGTTTACGCAAAGAGCCTTCGCATATTCGGAGAAGGCAGGCTCAATGATCAGAGCCTCCCCTACGCTCCCCCTTAAGGCGCCCGCGATCCTGTATATCAGATCACAGGCTCCGTTTCCCGCAATAACGTTCTCGAAAGCCACCCCGTATTTTTTTGCGAGCTCCTCACGAAGCCTGACGCAAAAGGGGTCCGGATACCGGTCAGCCCTTTCTATGGACGAAATGACTGCGTCCTTAATTTTTCCGGGGATCCCGAAGGGTGCGATATTAGCGGAGAAATCGACATATCCGCCGGTACCGTTTACAAGGTATCCGCCATGAAAGTACTTTTCCATTATCATATCAATAAAAGCCGCAGGGTAAGGCATCTCAGAACACAGCCCAGAACGGTGCCCAGGATAGCGGCGATAAGATATAACCGGTTTGCCCTGAGGATATCCTCGCCCTCGATCCTCTTAAGCTCGTCTCCTATGAAGGGCTTGTCATATAGCTTCCCGAAATACCATGCGCTCCCTCCGAGCCTTATTCCCAGAGCCCCCGCCATTGCAGCCTCAGTCTGTGCGGAATTGGGACTCGCATGGTTGAACCTGTCCCTCCTCCAGATATAAAACGCTCTTTTTGCGGATGCCCATTTCAGATCGATGCATGCCGCCGCAATTATAAGAAGGGCCGAAATCCTCGAGGGAATGAAATTTGCCGCGTCATCAAGCCTTGCAGGCGCTCTTCCGAAATTAATATACCTCTCATTCTTATAGCCCGTCATACTGTCCATGGTATTGACAGCCTTATAGCAGAGTGCAAGGGGAGCCCCAAGCAGTGAATAAAAGAGCATCGGCGCAAACATCCCGTCGGAAAAGCTTTCCGCGACGCTCTCGACCGCGGCCCTTATGACACCCTCCTTGGTAAGCCTCTCCGTGTCCCTGCCGACGATCCTCCCCACCGCCTTCCTTGCCTCCAAAAGGCTGCCCCCGCCGTTCTTTGATCTGCCCGGCAGCTTTTCAAAGACATTTCTGCTCTCCTTAAGCATATCCTTTACGGCTATCGACTGATATCCCCAGAAGATATCCGTAACCACCGCGGCGCAGAGTCCTGCCCTTCCAAGGTGTGACAGAAGGAAAAGGAAGCCGCCCGAAAGCAGGGCGGATGCTGAAGGAAGCACTGCGGCAAGGATCCTTCCCGCTCTTCTTTCTCCCTCCTCTGTGGCAGGAAAGGCATTTCTGAGCTTCTTTTCAAGAAAACCTGTTGCTTTCCCCATTATGACCACGGGATGAACCATCCACCGGGGATCGCCGATAAGAAGATCGATGAGAAGGGCTATAAAGGGAGAAAGACAGACAAACGGTATGAGACCCATCATTTCAGGACCTGCCCAAGCCCGCAGACCACACGTATCACTCTTTCCGCGCGCTCCGCAAGCATTACCGAAAGCCTCCCTGCCTGCTCCCGAAACAGCCTTTCGTCCTTATCCACCGGAACCACGCCGCAGCCTGTTTCATTTGCGGTCACAGCCCTTTTCTCCGAAAGCCTGTCCGCAAGCTCTGTAAGCTCCTTCTCCGTCATCCTCTCTCTCACCAGCTCCTCGGCATCAAAGATACATTCCTTTGAAGCCGTGATCTCGTCAAGGGAGAGCTCCTTCATGATATACTGCCTTTTATATGAGAACCTCGGCCCCGTTACAAATATCATAAAAACCTCACTAAACACGCAGTATGACCCGGCCTGTCACTAACGCCGCAAGCATTCCCGCCTCGGCGACCGTAAGGAACCACCCGGCCTGATCCCCGTTCAGCCCGCCGAACTGTTTTTCGGACAGCCTTCTGTAAAACAGAAATATAATAACACCAGTTATCATACACAGGACCCCTGCAGGCCCTCTTAGACAGAAAAGCACCGCTGCGAGAACACATTCGGAAAGCTGAATGATCATAGCCGCTCTGCCCTTTTCCCGTGCCGCGCCCGCAAACATCAAGGCCATCGAGGAGCCCTGAGCGATCGGAAAGCTCAGGACAGAAAGCCCGGAAAGACATCTGCTGAAGGTATGGATAAGCAAAACACACAGGGGATCATAAAACTCCGGAGAAAGTGTGCTCCAGAGAGAATATTCAATAACAAAAAGCGCACCAAGATCAATGAGGGCAAAGGCCCCTACATGGGGGTCCTTGAGGATAGAAAGCTTAATATCCCTGCTTTTATGGCTTGCGAGGGCATCGCAGGTGTCGATAAAGCCGTCCATGTGTATCCCGCCGCTTATCCAAAGAGGGATCAGAAAAAGACCTGCCGTCCTTATGGGACCCGGCATGGAAAGGCTTTCCGATATCAGGCTCCACAAAAACAGAAGCACTCCTATAACGGCTCCTATCAGCGGAAATGCGCACATTGAAAACCTTGCGCTGTTCTCATCCCATCTGCTCCCGGGCACAGGAATGACCGAATATGTAGAAAAAGCTGTAAGGATCGATCTCAGTATCATCACTAACTCATTCGTTTACTTCAGCCGGTTGGCTGTTTTGCATACTATCTCATAAACAGAGGAAGCCCTTGCCGCAAGCTCATAATTGACCCTTGCCAGAAGCTTAAGGTATTCAAGGGTCTCTCCTTCATAGACCGTCCCGTCGGAAAAAAGCTCCCCCGTCACGGCTATGACCTCCCCCTTCAGGCATTTACGGCATATGCCTTCGATCCCTTCGATGATGCTGTCCGAAGGGTCGGCACATATACTTCCGTCATCCGAAAACATCTCGTTGGCGCAGAGATTGGGGATATCCTCGATGAGCACAAAGCTTTCCTGCCCGATAAGCCCTGCTGCCGACCCTATATCCCTGCTTATCTCAAGGGTCCTGTAGCCCTTTCCGCTTCTCTGCCTTACATGCCTCTGTATCCTTTCAAGGCTTTCCTCATCCCTTGCGGCCATGGTGGCAAGATAGATAAGCTCGGACCCGGTTCCTTCCTCACACTCCCGCAGCTGCCCTGCCGCCTCTCTTTGCCTTTCCGCGTTCTCCTCAAGGAGCCTCTCCGCAAAGGCGCTCTTACCGCTGGCGGAGCCGCCTGTTATCAGCCTAAGCATGGGACCCCCCGATTTCCGGCACGGAAGGATTACTCTCTCCTTCTTCAGCATATCTTACATACGGGTCGATCCCGAGCTTATAAAAATCATGCCCGCTGTTAAATACGTTTAAGGCAGAGCGAAGCATCGGCAAAAGCATCACAGCGCCTCCTCCCTCACCTAAAAACATTTCCGCATCTATGACCGGCCTTTTTCCGAGGCTTTCAAGGATAAGCCTCCCTCCCGCCTCAAGCGTGCAGTGGCTTGGAAGCATCGCCTTTACAGAGGCTTCACAGAGCCTTTTTGCGCAGAGTGCCGAAACGGAGCTTATATAGCCGTCGATCACTACCGGTATCCCGTAAAAGGCTCCTCCCAGAAAGATCCCGCATAAGCCTGCCATATCAAGCCCTCCGACCTTTAATAGCACATCGACAGGGTCTGTGGCGTCCGGCCTGTTTACCTCAATGGCCCTCTTTATTATCGAATGCTTTTTAAGAAGCTTATCCGCAGGAAGCCCCGCGCCTCTCCCCGCAAGCTGCTCAACCGGCTCTCCCGTAAGCACCGCAGCGGCCGCGGCGGCGGTAGTGGTATTTCCTATCCCCATTTCTCCGGTAAGGATAATATCAAAGCCTGCTTCCTTAAGCTCGCCCGCAAGCCTTATTCCGGCAAGCACCGCTTTTTCACAGGTCTCCCTGCTCATTGCGGCACCCTCCGCGATATTGTTCGTCCCGTCTGAAAGATGCCGGTTCAGTATCCTGTATTTTCCTGAAGCAGGCCTTGTACGGTCAGGCTTCAGAACCTCTGAAAGCTCGCTTATTTCCTGCTCTGTCCCAAGCCTGTCCGGAGCTTTTTCGGGCTGGGCGGAAAGATTGACGCCTATATCCACCGGAAGCACAGTGCAGTCCAAGGCCTGCGCCATGAACGAAACCGTACTCTCATCGCGGGCAAGCGCCTTCATTACGCTCAAGGTGACCTCCTGCCCCGACTGGCTGACTCCCTCATTTACCACTCCGTTATCCGAACAGAACACGACAAGCACCGCCCTGTCAAGCCTCGGCTCAATGCTCTGCTTAAGCGCGGCGACCTCTGTGATCATATCCTCAAACCGGCCTAAGCTTCCCAGCGGCTTTGCAATACTGTCCCATTTTCTCCTTGCGGCTCTTATGAATTCTTTATTTGCAGGGGTTATCCCTTCCAGATATTTACCGATCCCCACAGCTCTTAAACTCCTCTGCCCTTTTCACAAACCTCTCACCCAGGGTTTCAGCGGTGTGAGAGCCGGATACCGGCCTGAAGGAAAGATCCATATGCGGAAAGCCGGCATACAGCCTGTCGCTATAAAAGCCCGCGATCCACTCGCTCCCCGTACTCGTTTCACCGGCCCGTTCCTTCCTTGCCTTTAAGCATTTCAGGCCGGTATCGCAGTCTGCCGTGCTTTTATAATAGTGGAATTCATGAGCCGGTATTTCCTCACCGTTTCGAAAGAGCATCGAATCCTCTCCCTTAAGCCTTACATAGCCAAACCTCTGCAGGGAGCCGGCATAAAATGCGTCACCGCCGATCACGCCAGTAAGCTCAAAACGGTCCGCCGCATGCGCCCCCGGGGCTTTTAGCCCGCTTACGCCCTTATGCAGGTACATAAAGCCTCCGCACTCCGCTATCATCGGCATTCCCGCATAAAAAGCAGCCGAGATGCTCTTTATCATGGACCGGTTTTTACTTAATCCCTCAAGATGAAGCTCCGGATAGCCTCCTCCAAGATAGAGACCAAAGATCCCCGGCGGAAGCTTCTCATCCTTTATGGGGCTGAAGAAGACAAGCTCGGCCCCGGCCTCCTCAAGAGCCCTGAGACTTGTCCTGTAATAAAAGCAAAAGGCGTCGTCCCAGGCGATTGCTATCCTTATGCCCCTGACCACCTTCGGCCGAAGGCTCTTATCCTCAAAAGCGGGGCCTTCATTCGCCTGCCCCTCCGGGAGATCCGGTGAAGCATGCGTCAATGTGTATATGTCCCCGGACCCCGGCCCCGCAGAGAGCTTAAGTATCCCGTCAAGGTCCACCGTTTCCGCCAGCCTGTCCGAAAGAAGCTCAAACCTCTCCGAAAGGCCCCGGGTATCCTCCTTTGATACCGCGGCCAGCCCAAGGTGTCTGCTGTCTATCTCAGCCTCCCTGAAATGAGGCATGAAGCCCAGTACCGGGATCCCCGTCTCACGCTCTATCACAGGCTTCAGGTAATCGTAAAGGCTTTTCTTACAGTCGTTTAAAATAACGCCTGATATCTTACTGTCCTCTCGAAACGTCAGCATTCCCTTTATAAGGGCCGCCAGGGTAATGCCTGCTCCCGAAGGTCTGATCACAAGTATCACCGGGGTGTCTGTCAGTCCGGCAATTTCCCATGAGCTGTTTTTCGTACCTCCGCCGATCCCGTCATAATAGCCCATTACCCCCTCAAGGATAACAAGCCCCGGGCCTGCCTGGGAGCTCCTCTCTCCAATGCCCTGCAGCAAAAGCGCCGAAAGCGTGTCCCGAAAGCCCTGCAGAAACGGGTCGATATTACAGCCCCCGGGTAAAGGGGCCTTATCATCCGCCGTTTCTTCAAGCACCCTTTTATGTAGAAGGGGATCTATATAATCCGGCCCGCATTTAAGGACCTGCGTGTTGATCCCGCGTTTCTTAAAGGCCAGAGCCAAAGCGGTGCATAACACTGTTTTTCCGCTCCCGCTGCTCATGGCGGAAAGCATTATCCCGGCAATGCCCCTGTCCTTCATATTGCTTTTCATAGGGCCTTTTTTATTGACTCAAGCAGATCGTCATATTCCTCAAAGGCGGGGAGCCCGGGGTTATCCTTTATTATCTGCTCCGTGCTTCTGAATAAAAAGCCGGCCTTTCCTGCCTTTATCATTCCCAGGTCATTGTGGCTGTCCCCGCAGGCTATCGTTTCAAAGCCGATTGACTGAAGCGCTTTTACGGTCGAAAGCTTGGACTGCTCGCATCTCATCCTGTAGCCGGTGATCTCACCTGAGGCCGAGACCTCAAGACTGTTGCAGAATATCGTAGGATAGCCGAGCTTTTTCATAAGAGGGCCCGCAAACTGCGAAAAGGTATCGCTTATTATTATGACCTGAGTAAGCTCCCTCAAGCTGTCAAGAAACTCCCGCGCCCCCGGCATAGGGTCTATTTTCCCGATGACAGCCTGAATTTCCTTAAGCCCCAGCCCGTGCTCCTTAAGAATGGAAAGCCTGAACCGCATGAGCTTATCATAATCCGGTTCGTCCCTGGTAGTCCTCTTAAGCTCCGGGATACCGCTTTCCTCGGCAAAAGCTATCCATATCTCAGGTACCAGTACCCCTTCAAGGTCCAAACAAACTATATTCATATATTCCTCCGATCTTCCTTATATTATCCGTGGGTAAAACTGCGGTGCATCCGTCACATTGTACCACAGCGATGCTTTGTCCTCAATCGCCTTGCCCCCGACGCCTTAATATTCCACGCCTCTCCTTGCTGCAATGCCCTTTTCGTAGGGGTGCTTTAAGCAGCAGAATTCAGTGACATAGTCAGCCTCCTCAAGCATCCATTCCCGCGGTTCTCTTCCTGTCAGCACGATCTCCCTGCTATTGCGCCCCTCGGTAACGACCCTCTTAAGAAGCTCCTCCGACAAAAGCCCCGAAGCGACCCCCAAAAGCGCCTCATCCAGGATGAGCAGCTCCCCGCGCTCCCTGCTCATACAGGGGCCAGGCTTTTCCAGGGCCTCCGAAAGCTCGGAAAGGAGCATATTAAGGATCTCATCCTGCTTAAGCCTTACCTCCTGCCTTTCCGTCTCGCTCAGGCTTTTTATAAAGCCAGAGCAGGGCTTTCCGTTTAATATCCTCGCTCCCAGCTTTTCAAGGATATTGATCTCCCCGCTTTTCCGGCTCCCGTTTTTCAAAAACCTTACCACCGTCACCGGAAAGCCCGCATCCAGGGACCTGAGCGCCAGCCCTGCCGCCGCGGTCGATTTTCCCTTGCCTTCCCCGTAATACAAATGCACAAGACCCATGGCGCTTCCTTCTAATCTGTGGTTATCACCGCGACCGAAGCCACGGTACCGTCTTTTTTGACCGCCTGAAGCCTTATCATGCCTGAAGCATCCCTTTCTCTCTGCATATAAATATCGAGCATTTCACCCTCGAAGCACTGGGTACGGTACTGAAGCTCCATCTCGGTCACGGGATGCTCCCTGAAATATTCAGTCGAAAAAGCATTCAGAAACATATCTATATATTTAATATTATTCATGTGGTGGGACTTGTCAATATCTGTATATCTTACGGTATGCGTATAGACAAATTCGGCATTTTCGACGGATCTCCCTATCCTTATGAAGCGTGAAAGGCCGTCCTCCCTGTCATAGGTGATGTCCTCCGAAAAATCTATCCCCGAAAGCCTTACAAGCTTCTGCCCCTCAAGGTTAAAGGGACAGCTCTCGACCCTCCCCGCCGCGTACAGCTTGCCTCCCGCGCTGATCCACAGCCCGTGGTTGACAAGGAGCGGCGAATTGACCGGCTCCACCCAGGTCTCCATTTTAAGCTTCGTGTCAAAGTCCGCCTTCTTATAGACGTGAAGCTTATACTTTGTGAATATCCATGCACAGCCGGTCCGCTCCGGAAGCTTATCGTTTCCCATATCATAAAGGTACATATGCGCTGAGGTCAGATCCTGAAAAAGGTTAAAATAACCCCTGACCCCGATAAGCCCGTCCGCCTCGGCGTCTCGAAACCTCGGAATGAACTCCTCTGTATATATTTTTCCCATTTTTGTCCTCCAGTGTCAGGCACGAGCCGGGTTTACTAGAGCTCGCATCTGACACGCCAATCAAGTTTGAAAGTTTACTTTCAAACTTGTCCTCTGTTATCATCTGCCCTGAGTCAATAAAGTGAACGGAACATACTCTTTCACTGTAATACTATAACTGCAAAAGACACCACCCTGAAAAAGGTGATGTCTTTTGTAAGATATAATATAAAGAACGTATTAAAGATCGATCCCATCAACCGGAGTTCCGTTAACGACAGGATAATACTTGCCCTCGTCAGCATTAATATAGATAGTTATGCTCTTAACCTCGTCCTTATTGCCAGCCTTCTTATAAGCAGCCTTAGCATTCTTAAAAAGATCCTTCTCAGCTACATCAACACCGTTATGCTGAACAACAATACTCTCCTTGACCTCAACCTTCTTAGCAGCACTCTTCTTTGCGGAGGAACCCCTTGCTGATCCCTTCTTCGTCTCTGTCTTTTCCTGAACTGCCTTCCTGGTCTCGGTCTTCTTTACTTCTGCTTTCCCGGGATCTGCTGCAATCGGTTTCTTTTCCTCTGCCATGACTTTACTATCTCCTTTCATTACCTCAGATAACCGTCGCTTTCTATGCCCATTAACGTATATATAGCTGCCGGTTTATAGTGAACGGACCTGATCCGTTTACTATATTCTAATGTATAACGAACGAATACCTCGCTTTCAGAATCAGAAACGGCAGTATCAATTACGTTTGCGGGGTCAACACTGGCTTTGTGTTTCCTGAAGATACCGTGTGATTCTCGGTACCTCATTTTGATAATATAGAACAAATACACTGTTTTGTCAAATAAAGTTCCGTGTTTTTCCCGATAATTCCTGTTTTTTGTAGAAAACACACAATACAATGGCCGGGGTCAGGGCATCCGGAAGCGCAACAGTTCACCCTTCGGCGAACCGTTATCGGGAAGCTATAGGATGGAAAACCCGAGACTCTTTCCGTCGTTGACAAACATCTGTACTGTCTCAAGTGACAGCTGCGTCAGGTCCTTCCCGAGATTCGGCAGCTTCTTCAGGATATCGTTCGTGACCGTGATGATATCGGTTCCGCACTGATCCGCCTGGATTATATTATAGACCTCACGACAGCTGGCCCAGAGCGACAGAGTTCCCGGCTTGGTCCTGCAGATATCGCTTACCTCCTTCATAATGGGGACCGCATCCACCCCTGTGTCAAGAATTCTTCCCGCAAAGACGGAAACGATATTACAGGTCCCCTCCTTAAAGGCAGCCACCGCTTCCCTGACCTGCGCCAGCGTAAGCATCGCAGTCACATTAAGCTTGAGCCCCTCTTCCGAAAGCTTCCTTATGAGAGGGATGCTTGACTGTCCTCTGGAATCCGTGATCGGAATCTTCACATACACGTTGTCGGACAGTGCCGCAATGGCCTTTGCCTCCTTCTCCATGGTATCGAAATCATCGGCAAAGACCTCCAGGGAAAGCGGAAGATCCGGGATCTCCTTAAGTGCCTCCCTGGCAAAGGCCATATAGTCCTTAACGCCTGCCTTCTTCATAAGCGTGGGATTAGTGGTAAAGCCCTTAACGTAGCCCTTTCTGTATTCCTCCTTCATCCCCTCTATATCCGCGCCGTCCGCGTAGACGGTGATCCTCAGATCTTCAAATTTCATTTATTCCTTCCCCCTTATTTTTACTTTATATATCGGGAACTCATTTTTCCTATGCGTCCCCGGTCTTTACTCCGCTATGGCATTTACCATCAGATGCCATATGACTCCCTGCCAGCCCTCAGCATGAGGCGTTATCCTCTCCTCTGACACTACGGGTATGAGCACGCAGGCATCCGAAACCTGCTTTGAATACCCTCCGCTTCTCGAAACCACCGAGATCACCTTCGCTCCCCTTTCCTTTGAAAGCTTAAGGGCATTGACGATATTAAGTGATGTGTGCTCGCTTCCTCCTCCTACCGAAAATACCATGACCGCATCCTTATCGTTGATATGCGAGGTCTTCAGCCATTCCGAGAAGGTGGTCTCCCAGCCCTCGTCATTGGTCCTTGCCGTAAGCTCTGATACATTGTCGGTAGGCGCGTAGGTCTCTATCCCTCCGATCTTTCTGAAGTCATTTACCGCATGGGAGGCGTTTGCTGCGCTTCCTCCCACTCCGAGGATAAAGAGCCTTCCGCCCTTATCCCTTGTCTCTTTAAGGAGCTCTATGCCCCTTTCAATCTGATCCCTCGGAACGGTATCAACGATCCTCTTTGTTTCCTCAAGGTATCTGTCAATATACTCCATACTCATGCTATATCCCCCTTCTTTTTTTCAGCTGCATCATCCAGTCTGTTTGCAAATTCCAGCACATCCCTTACGATCATATCGGGAGATGCGCTGCAAAGCTTCTTGCAGGCATCGCATTTTAAATCCCCGATGAACGCTGTTTTCACCCCGGCCGAGGCTCCGGCCGATATGTCCGTTAATGAGTCTCCCACCATAAACGAATTTTCATAATCTATATTATAGATATCGGAAGGCCTTCTTATAAGGCCATCCTTAGGCTTTCTGCAGTCACAGGGCTGGATCAGGAATTCCTCAAGGACCCCCAGGCGGCCTTCGCCGATATAGGACAGCCTCTGGGGATAATGTATACAGCTGTACACCCCATCGATCATGATCCCGTCCTTCATTAAGTCCGCAACCATAGCGTGGTTTATATCATAAAGCGTAAGGAGCTTTGCCTTTCCCTTTGCGGCTCCCGGCTGGTTCGTGGCGATAAATATATAATAGCCCTTGTCCCTTATTATCCCAAGAGCCTCCTTCACGAAGGGAAAAAGCTTAAACTCGGAGAGCGTCAGGGGTGCGTCGAGCTGTTCGATATCCTCGTTAAAGACGATCTCGTCAAGCACTCCGTCCCTGTCAAGGAAAACCGCCGGATGCTTTCTGTAGAGCCTGTCCTCTATATAAGCCCCAAACTCCGACAGCGACCCGGGACTTCCGATCTCATAAAACCTTTTATCGACAATATGGGCGGCAAGCTCTCCGTTTATGCTGAGACGCTTCTGGAGCTCTGCTATGTCAAACCCTTCGCCCGCAGGAAAGTCTTCAAAAAGAGACTTTTCATAGATACAGACCCCGTAGTCTATATATTCCATTTCCGGAACGGGCTCCTTCTTATCGTAAAGTACGATACTCCCGTCCTTTACCACCACGTTGCTTTTATCGAAGCGGTCGTTATTCTTAAGGACGGTCATTACCGCCCTTTTTCCCTCTTCCTTACCCTTAAGATAACGAAAGATCGTTTCCTCGTAATCGATATCCATAAAGGAATCGCCGTATATGACAAGGAAATCATCCTCTAAAAGCTCGTAGGCACGCCTTATGGCGCCTCCGGTCCCCAAAAGCTTTTCCCCGTCATAGCAATACTGTATCGAAATACCCAGGTCCGACCCGTCGCCGTAATGATCCTCGATCATACCGGCCTTATAGCCCGTAAGAAAAAGGAATTTCCGAAAGCCGTAATGCTTAAGGAGCATAAGCTCATAGTCAAAAAAGGGTCTGCCAGATACCTTCACAAGAGGCTTGGGAACCTCCTTCGTATATTCCCCGAGCCTGGTCCCGAGGCCTCCCATAAGCACTACCACCTGAAAATCCTCGCAGGGAGTCCTGTTTAAGGAGCTTCTGCTTAAGGAGCTGAAAAGAGAACGGCTGAAGGGACCGTCTGTCCGGGTATCTGAAGCCTTCATGTTCATAGGATCCTCGCTCCCTCCATTTCAAACCGGAACCGGACCTCTTCCATTCCCGCCTCAGTCAGGACTCTTCTGAGCCTTATCTTATCCTTTGCATAGAACATGAGGAAACCGCCGCCCCCTGCTCCGATCATCTTGCCGCCCAGAGCACCGTTCTTAAGCGCGAGCTCGTACCATTCGTCTATTTTGGGATTGCTCATCCCGCCCGACCGTTTCTTTTTATATTCCCAGTGAATGTTCATAATATCCGCAAAGCTGTCAAGGTCGCCTCTTTCAAAGGCCTCCCTGCTCTTAAAGCCCAGCTCCTTAACATAGTCAAGGTTGCGGATCATATCATCGTCATGCTCCCTGCTCTTCTGATCCTGATCCTTAAGAATCGCGCTGGCCGACCGTGAAAAGCCCGTAAAGAAAAGGCAGAGATTGTCCTCAAGATTGTACAGTGTCTCCTTTGAGATCTTCAGGGGATCGACCCATACATATCCGTCCTTGTGGAAATCCATACAGGTCACCCCGCCGTAAGCCGCTATATACTGATCCTGCTTTCCTATCGGCTCCCTGAGCCTGTTCATCTCTATCTCGCAGGCCTCCTCCGCAAGAGTCCTTGTACTCACGATGTTTCCCTGATAGGAATGCAGCGCGCGCAAAAGCGCCACGGTAAAGCTGCTGGAGGATCCAAGGCCTGTTCCCGCAGGAATATCCGCCATGGAACAGATCTCGATATGATCATCCTTCCATTCCAGGAGCCTTAACGCCTCCCTTATTATCGGATGCTCAATGTCGTCTATGGTATCAGCCCTTTCAAGCTTTGAATATTTCAGATAGTAGCCCTTTTCAAAGGTCTTGTGCAGGGTTATATAAACATATTTATCGATCGCCGCGGATATCAGAAATCCTTCATGCTCCTCATAATAGGACGGAAGATCGGTTCCTCCTCCCCCGAGGGATATCCTAAGCGGGCTCCTTGCCAGGATCATATTAAGTCCTCCGGATAGCTTTCCGTAAGAAAGCCTGAAACCACATATAGTATTACAGTCGTTATTTTAACACTATATCTACTCTATTACAAGGCAGGCTGTTATAAATAGTCCCGCCTCCGCAAAATATTTTAAAAAAAATTCCCCACAAACCCAAATTAAGGTGTATAATATATCTTATGAGCACCGGTTTTTCACGGTGCCATAAGATAACGAATCAGTTGCGGGTTAAGCGAAGCGCCGCAA
>DFEA01000060.1:18476-19103 GCA_002368575.1 Lachnospiraceae bacterium UBA3814
AGTCTATGTAGTGGTTTTTATAATATATACGGGGTCATAGCTCAGCTGGGAGAGCGCAGCGTTCGCAACGCTGAGGTCGAGGGTTCGAACCCCTTTGGCTCCACTTAAGGCAGGTTTATACCTGCCTTTTTTTATCGCAGAGCCGTCGAAAGGAAAATGTCAGCAGAGCCGCCGGAAGCTTTACAGCAGCCGCAATTATTTTCCGCCCTTACTGTATATGATCTCCGTTTCCTTCCCTTCCCAGGTCCTGAGCCTTACATGCTTCTCATCACTCTCCTCGATATAATTCGGAAGGAGAGGTATCTTTCCAAGTCCTCCGGGAGCGTTGACTATGTACTGGGGTATGGCAAGTCCCGAGGTATGGCCCCGTAAATACTTCATTATCTTAAGGCCCTCCTCCACCGTGATCTCAAAATGAGCCGTTCCCTTCACCTGCTTGGGATGAAAGATATAATAGGGGCGCACTCTTGCCCTGAGCAATCCCTCGTTTAAAAGCTGCACAATATATTTGTCGTTATTTATTCCCTTTAAAAATACCATCTGGTTTCCCAGCGGGATACCGGCATCCGCGAGCCTTCCGCAGGCGGCGACCGCCTCCTCGGTCAGCTCCCCGGGATGATTAAACTG
>DFEA01000036.1 GCA_002368575.1 Lachnospiraceae bacterium UBA3814
CAATGCCGATCATGAATTTACTGTCGTCCTGCTCAAGGTTCAGCTGCTGCTGAAGATCTCTCTTGTTCTTTATCTTTTCCTTTCTGAAATCCCTGGCATCATATTTATGCTTAAGGAATTTGTCAGTGGCCGGATCATACTCCTTATAGTCGATCCCGTTGACTATGCCTCGGAGATCGCTGCTTCGGGCTGACAGGAGCCCGTTAAGGCCTTCCCCGTAAAACATTGTCTTGATCTCATCGGCATAGGTCTTGCTGACCGTTGTGATAGCATCCGCGTAAACCAGCCCTCCCTTCAGGATATTTGCATCCTTATAGGATTCCAGCTTGTCCGGCGTGAAGAAATAATCGGGCAGCCCCGAATATGCCTTTATCGTCTTAACATCCCATACTCCCTGGAATTTAAGGTTATGGATGGTCATTACGGACTTTATATCCCTGAAAAATTCGCCCTCATGAAACCTTTCCTTCAGATAGACCGGGATAAGACCTGTCTGCCAGTCATGACAATGTACGATATCCGGCTTAAAGCCCACAACAGGAAGTATGGAAAGCGCAGCCTTTGAGAAAAAGATGAACTTTTCAAGATCCCACAAAAGATCGCCGTAGATCGAGACTCCCGAAAAATATTGTTCATTATCCACAAAATAGAAGGTCACTCCCTCGTGAACCAGCTTGAATACCCCGACATACTGTGAATTATTGTCATAATCCATGTAAAAGTTGGTGATATATTCCATCTTATCACGATATTCCTGCTTTATGCAGGCGTATTTAGGCAACACTACCCTGCAGTCAAAGTACCTCTTGTCGAAGCATTTGGGAAGGGATCCGACCACATCGGCCAGGCCTCCGGTCTTCACGAACGGTACACATTCAGAAGCAGCAAAAAGAATATTTTTCAATAGTCACCTCCTGTTAGTAAGCTTCCTGTCATAAGCCACAGCTGACCCCTTCACAGGTACATAGGCTTATCAGTAGTGATTATATCAATTAAGTGCGATTTCTTCAATATAATAATCATTCTCGAAGTAATCGACCACAACCTTGGTTATATTGCCTGCTATGTGTGAAGCGGAAATAATGGCAGGTTCGGAAAAATCATATGAAAGCGTCCCGTCGGGATGCCTTATTATATCTGAAAACCTGACTACAGCCCTCACCGAGGTGGTCACCCCGTCCGCCTGGGTCATATCGCAGGTATATATGATATCCAGATCATTGTAATTATTGCCGTTTTTCCCTGAAGCCTTCTCCTTTACGGACTTGAAATATATTTTGTTCACAGAGGGCGTAAGCCATTTGAAGGTAGCCTGCTTATTGACATATACGGGAACCAGCCCCGCCTCGATAAAGACTCTCACTCCCCATTGGTTGGCGTCCACAAAGGCCTTTTCCCCCGCCTCTGCCGCCTCCCTTATCACCTCTTCGGGAAGCTCCTTTGCGGAGCTTAAGTATTCGTCCACCCCTTCGACGGTAAACTCCCTGATACATTCCTGACTGGGTTTTTCAACCGATATCTGTCCGGCAAGGCAGTCGGCCTCGCTGAAGAACGCCCTCACCGGTACAGTCTCTCCCGAGGCGTAAAATTCCTTCGGCTCCACGGGACTGAAGACTATATTGCTGATAAACTCATCAGTGCTTTCATTCAGAACCGTAAGGGTGAGCTCAGGCGACTGACCGGAAAAGCTCAGGGAAACATCCCTGAACAGATCATCGACGGTAAGCGTCCTCGCCTCCTTGAGTCCCTTAATATCGAGGGTCTCTTCCCTGCCCTCTATCCTTATGTTGAGCCGCCCCGCCAGAGCCAGATCGCAGCTGTACAGGATGCGGACCGAATCCCCGTTTTTCAGGGAATACGCGGGAGGAGGCGTCACCTTCATCGTCGTTATCAGCCTTCTGTAATCCTCCTCGGTGATATCCCTGTCCTTGAAGGGACTCCTGTTAAAATTATCCAGAGCCTCAGTGATCTTTTCGTTAAACCTGCCCTCATCCAGCTTCAGTTCAATACTTCCCTTCCCGTTATATCCGCTGTAGGTCTTGAAATAAAAATCCTTAAGGCTGATCGTTGCGTAATCCCTTCGAGAAATAATAACAGCCGTTATTACAGCTATTGCCGTCACTATCAGTATAACAAGTGCTATAATACCGATTGTTTTTTTACCGCTTCTTTTTTTAACTCTTCTCCGTCTCCTCCTCTTATCTGCTGCCATTTTTCTTGATTCCTTCAGCGAGTTTTTTCATCTCTTCGGCAGACTCAAGCACGCTCTCGGTCACCTCAGCCCCGGACAGCATCCTTGCGAGCTCAAGGATCATTTCCCTTTCTGAAAGCTTATTCACAACGGTCTCGGTTCTGTCGTTAACCACTTCTTTTACTATCCCGTAATGAAAATCCGCCATGGCAGCTATCTGGGGAAGATGCGTGATACAAATGACCTGATTCGTCCTTGAAAGCTCCGCAAGCTTCTCGGAAACCTTCTGCGCGGTACGCCCGCTTATCCCTGTATCGATCTCGTCAAAAATAAGAGTATCTATTCCGTCCTTCCCTGCAAGCACGGTTTTGAGCGCAAGCATGATCCTTGAAAGCTCTCCGCCGGAGGCTACCTCCCTCAGGGGTCGTATACTTTCACCGGGATTTGCGGATATCATGAACTCTGCCTCATCATACCCGTTCTGCGAAAGCCTTTCCTCATCCTCCCTGACATCGATCTCAAACCGTGCATCCGCAAAATTAAGATCCTTAAGCGCCGCGGCGATCTTAGCCGAAAGCAGGCCTGCTCCCTTTTTCCTGATCCCGGAGATCCTCCCGCTGAGCAGAAGGACTCTCTCCTTAAGCTCCATGCAGCTTTTTTCAAGCCCGGTCAGATATTCCCCGTAATTATCGTATCTGTCAAGAAGCTCTTTTTTCTCCTCCAGCTTTTTAATTACATCTGTTATTGTATTTCCGTACCGGTTTTTCAGATGATTCAGGGTATTCAGCCTGTCCTCGGCCGCTTCGAATTCTTCACCTGAAAAGCTGAGGCTCTGCTCATAGTCCGCGGCCTGGCGGTTGAAATCATTGAGCAGGCCGTCTATATCGGACAGCTGCATACAGAGAGACCTTATGCTGTCATCTAAATCCTCCACCTGCCGAAGCCTCATAAGCGCCCTGCCTGTCAGGCTTCCTGCCGAGGCCTCCCTTTCATAGCCGCATTCCTCGTGGGCTAAGGAGACTGCCTCAAGGATCCTTCTGGAATTTTTCATTTTCCGGTAAACGGCTTCAAGCTCCTCGTCCTCTCCTTCACAAAGCTTTGCCTGTTCTATCTCATTTACCTCAAAGGCTAATATCTCTTTATCCCTGTCAAGGCTCCTGTTTTTCTCCTCCGCCTCGGACAGCTCCTTCGTTTTTTTCGTATATTCCGAATAGACAGACTTAAGCTCCTTAAGAAGAGGGTCAAGCTCCTCCTTTAAAAAATCATCCAGTATCTCAAGCTGCCTGCCCTTATACAGAAGTGACTGATGCTCATGCTGGCCGTGTATGTCTATGAGCAGCGAGGATATCTCCTTCAGGACGGCTGCGGATACGGTCTCACCGTTTATCCTTGAGATCCCCCGGCCGTTCATTATCCTTCTGGACAGCACCAGAAGGTCATCCTCCGGCACTATTCCCAACTCTTCTATCCTTTTTCTGAGCTCTTCATCCTCTATAAGGAAGGTCAGCTCACACAGGGCATAGTCCCTGTCCTTCCTTACTATGTCCTTTGAAAGCCTGCTTCCAAGGGCAAAATTCACCGAATCTATTATAAGGGATTTTCCGGCTCCGGTCTCTCCGCTAAGTACATTGAAGCCCTTACCGAAGGTCATGTCTACATTATCAATAAGAGCGACATTCTTAACATGTAAATTTAATAGCATATGTTATATAACTCCTGTAGTGTTATGTTGATGTCAGGGTCAAAAGTGCCATGTGACTTTTGACCCCGACATCATGATATGAGTCGTCCGACAAAAGCCCTTCGGGCCTCTCCGGCATACGACATATGGTGGTTTCAGGCAAGCCTGACCGCCATATATCGTATGCCGGCGGCTGCTTCGCAGCCTTTTGTCGGGCAACTCATGATATCATCCTGCTGATCTGCTGCATTACCTCTTCGCAGTCTCCGCTGCTTTTTATAGCACACATTATTGTATCGTCGCCGGCGATGGAGCCGACTACTCTCGGGAGCTTGAGCGCGTCCAGTGCGGCAGCCACCGCCATTGCCATTCCGGAAACGGTTTTTATGACCAGAAGGTTCTGTGCCTGCTCCATTGCTATAAAGCCCGCCCGCAGCACCTCAATGTATTTGTCCTCGTTATCCTGTCCGTCCTCATGAAGGGAATATCTCTGCCCCCCGTCCTTCATCGGCACCTTGATCACATGGAGCTGTTTGATATCCCTCGAAACAGTTGCCTGCGTCACCGGGAAACCTGCGTCGTTCAGTTTTTCCACAAGCTCGTCCTGAGTCTGTATAGCGTTCTGATGAATGATCTCTATAAGCTTTCCCTGCCTGCTGTTCTTCATATCTACCTCTTTATCTGTCCTTGATCTTTCTGGAGAGGATATCCAAAAAGCTTTCCTCTCTGAGCTTTATAAGCTTTGCCTCGATATCCGCGCAGCATATAAGTACCTCCGCCGACTCCCGCAGCGTGTCGGTCTCTCCGCCGTCGCAGGATACGCAGGCCTCATACTCCTGTGAAAACCTTCCGCCTAATACCCTTACCTTTATAACGTCATCCGGCGAAAGGACTATCGCTCTGGTGTTCAGTGTGTGGGGACATATCGGATTTACCAGGATGAGCCTTGCGGTAGGCTCCACGATCGGGCCCCCGGCTGACAGGCTGTAGCCTGTGGACCCGGTCGGGGTAGAAACGATGATGCCGTCCGCGTCATAGCTGTTCAAAAGCCTGTTGTTGACATACAGCTCGTATCTGACGGCCCTGATCTTTCCGTATCTTGATATGACAATATCGTTCAGCGCGAAGCGTACCTTTTCCCTGCCATCCGCCGAGGAATAGCTTCCCCTGAGCATCATCCGGTTTTCTATGCCGTAATCCTCCGCGATCAGTCTGTCGAGCGCAGGGAAAACATTTTCCCTCTCGACCTCTGTAAGATAGCCGAGATTACCGAGATTGACCCCTAACATCGGGATCTCCCGCGCCGCCGCGTGCGAAGCAGCCTGTATAAAGGTTCCGTCGCCTCCGAGAGTGATTATACAGTCTGGCTTTTCCTCTCCCTCAAAGGATATCTCCTCATCTCTGGTGATGCGCCTGCTTACCGCGCTTACTCCTCTTTCCTTCAGATACCCGGTGATAGACTCCGTAAAAGCAAAGCCCTTATCCTTTTCTTCGTTAACTATAAGATAACAATCCTTCACTTCAAAACACCTTTTCCGTGGAGAGCTTCAAACAGCTGTCGTTAAGCACACCCCTTTGCTCCCTGTCTTTTGCGTTCTCATTTTACGAAACACGGCTTTTACTTATGAGACAGTTCACAAAAGGCTTCATCCGTAACCCTTAGGCACTCTTTTCCGAATAAAGCCTCATCGTTCATCGGAGAACCCTGAGCGGATTTTTTGATATATATCAGGTATTCGATATTTCCCTCCGGTCCCTTTATGGGTGAATAGGACAGCCCCTTAATGTCAAAAGCGTTTTCCCTGCAAATGCCGTATATCGACATTATTACCTCTTTATGCACCGATCTGTCCCGTACAACTCCCTTTTTACCGACCTTTTCCCTGCCTGCCTCAAACTGGGGCTTGATTAGGCAGACCATTTCCCCGTTTTCACGAAGCAGCGGATACGCAGCCGGCAGGATCCTTGAAAGAGATATGAAGGAAACGTCACAGGCCGCAAAATCGATCGGCTCCGGAATGTCCTCTGTCGTAACATACCTGAAATTCGTCTTTTCCATCGATATGACCCGTTCATCTGACCTGAGCCGGTAATCCAGCTGATTGTACCCCGCATCGATGGAATATACCCTTGCCGCTTCGTTTCTAAGCATAACATCGGTAAAGCCTCCGGTCGAAGCGCCGATATCCATACACACAAGGCCCTTTACCGATATTTCAAAAACCGAGAGGCCCTTTTCCAGCTTAAGGCCGCCCCGGCTTACATATTTAACAGGGTTTTCCTTTACCCTTAAGTCTATTCCCTCCTCCTCAAAGAAGGCTCCGGCCTTGTCCTCTCTCTGTCCCTTCACAAAAACATTTCCGGACATGATGATCGCTTTGGCCTTCTCTCTTGAAGGAGCGAAGCCCTTATTAACAAGGATAACGTCAAGCCTGTTTTTCATTTCTTAACCCGAGATACTTCTTCAGGCGTTCCGTTATGGATTCCGCGTCTATCTCTGTCTCCCTTTTTAAAAGCTCTACGTTGCCGTGTTCCACATAATCATCCGGAAGGGCTATATTTATGACGTCGACATCTATACCCTCCGAATCTATATATTCCCTGACCTGTTCCCCCATCCCTCCGATCAGTACATTTTCCTCCATGGTAACTATGAGGTCATGATCATCCTTAACGCTGTTAAGCAGCTCTGTATCGAGAGGCTTTGCAAACCTGGCATTTACAAGAGAACAGGGGATTCCGTATCCGTTAAGCCTCCGTCTTACCTCCTCGGCTGTCTTTACCATGCTTCCAAGCGCAAAAAGAAGGATATTCCCCTCGTTATATATGACCTCACTCTTTCCATACTCTATCTTCTCACGATAATCCTTAAGCCCGTCATAAGCCTCTCCCCTGGGATATCGGATGGCCGAAGGCCCGTCGCAAACAAGTGAGAATTTGATCATGTCCGAAAGCTCCCATTTATTCTTGGGAGCCATAATGGTCATATTGGGTATGGACGACAGATAGGAAATATCAAATATGCCCTGGTGGGTCTCCCCGTCGGAGCCCACAAGCCCCGCCCTGTCTATACAGAATACCACCGGAAGCTTCTGCATGCAGACATCGTGAAGGATCTGGTCATAGGCCCTCTGCAGGAACGAAGAATAGACCGCGACTATAGGCCTTAGCCCCCCGGCAGCAAGCCCGGCGGCAAAGGTGACCGCATGCTCCTCGGCGATCCCCACATCAAAGAAACGATCCGGATACATATTGGAGAACCTTTTTAAGCCCGTTCCGTCCGGCATGGCGGCCGTTATGGCGCAGACCTTTTCATTTCTGGCCCCGAGCTTTGTCATCACCGTGGAAAAGATATCGGTATAATTTGCCTTGGTCCTGTTCACAAGCGGCAGGCCGGTCTGGGTGTCGAAGGGCTCCGCGCCGTGGAACCTTGCAGGATGTCGCTCAGCGGGAAGATACCCTTTCCCCTTTTTTGTGATAACGTGTACTATAACGCATTTATCAATCTTACGGGCTTCAAGAAACATCCTCCGCATAGCCCTGACATCATGTCCGTCCACCGGTCCCAGATAGGTTATGCCCATGTCCTCAAAAAACATGCCCGGCACCACCAGCTGTTTAAAACCGCTTTTGTATCTTTTAAGGGTCTCAAGAACCCTTTCACCTGCTCCCGGAAGCTTTAACAGCGAGCCCTCAAGGCCTACCTTGAAATTCCTGTAAGGCTCCATGGTCCTTATCCTGGTCAGGTATTTGGATACCCCGCCAACGTTCTCGGCTATCGACATGGCATTGTCGTTAAGGATCACCACAAAATTCGTCTTAAGCCTCGCGGCATTGTTCAGGGCTTCATATGCCATCCCCCCGGTAAGCGCTCCGTCTCCGATAACCGAATATACCGCATAGTCCTCGCCCTTTATGTCCCTTGCCTTGACAAGCCCCAGCCCTGCGGAGACCGAGGTTGAGCTGTGCCCGGTATCAAAGGCGTCGCAGTCGCTCTCCGCCCGTTTGGGAAAGCCGCTCATCCCGCCGTACTTCCTCAGCTTGTCAAAGCCATCCCGCCTCCCGGTAAGCAGCTTATGGGTGTAGGACTGATGTCCCACATCCCAGATGATCTTGTCCTTTGGCAGATCCGCCACCAGATGCAGGGCCATCGTAAGCTCGACCGCTCCGAGATTGGAGCCCAGATGCCCTCCCGACCTGCTTATCTTATTGACAAGAAATTCCCTTATCTCCCCGGCAAGTGAATCATAATCCTCGGGATCTATCTTTTTTATGTCATTAGGTCTTTGTATTCTGTCAAGTATCATTTGATTACCTGTGCGGATCCTTTTCTTATATGCTTCGCCCTATCAGAGATGAAACGAGATCATACAAAAAGCCCCGGCCGAAAAGTGAATCTATAAGCTCCATTGCTTTCCGTGAATATTCCTTCTCATCCCTCTCCGCCCGGGAAAGGCCCTTTAAGGTGACATAACTGACCTCCTCTTCTTCGTAAGAAGCAGCCTTATCAGCCTTATTATCAGAAGCATCCAGTATATCATCTCTAATCTGGAAGGCAATGCCGACATTTGCGGCGATCTCCTCCACCCTCTTTATATCCTCGTCGGCGGCACCCGCAATAATGGCTCCGATCATCATGGACGCCTCTATAAGCGCCGCAGTCTTCTTTCGGAATATGTACAGTATGCTTTCCTCCGAAAGCTCAAACCTTCCCTTCTCGGACATTACATCACAGACCTGTCCCCCTATCATTCCATATGAGCCCGCCTTTTCGGCAAGCACCGAAAGAGCTCCGGCCGAGGCTCTGAGCGATGCTTCGTCAGGGCAGAGCAAAAGAGCGCCTGCCGCGGTCTCAAAGGCCCTGTTCAGAAGAGCATCGCCCGCAAGTATGGCAATGTCCTCTCCGTATTTTACATGGGTGGTCTCCCTCCCCCTTCTGAGAACGTCATTGTCCATTGCGGGAAGATCGTCATGAACCAGCGAATAGGTATGGATAAGCTCGATGGCTGCCATAAAACGGTCAAGGACAGGCCTTCTGTCCTCCCTTCCGCCAAAGCTCTCAAATACAGCCAGCATAAATACCGGCCTCAGCCTTTTACCTCCCGAAAGAAGCGAATAATTCATGGCCTCCGCAAGAAGCCGTCCGTACCCGCTTTCCTCCAAAACCGCAAGGCTCCTTATCGCCTGCTCCGCGGATGCTCGTTTTTCCTTAAGTTCTTCCTCAAAGCTCATCTTCTTCCCCTTCGTCAAGGATCACCAGCTGCTTTTCCACTCTGTCGATCTTCTCGCTGCAGAATCTGACCAGCTCCATCCCTTTTTTATATAGCTTAAAGCTCTCCTCGAGGGAAAGCTCACCATCCTCAAGTATCCCCAGAGTTTCCTCCAGCTTTCCAAGCCCCTCCTCAAGTGAGAGCTCTTCTTCGTCCTTATTTTCCTTAGTCATGATGTCTCCCTGTCAACCTCGCAAACCTCATTTACCGTCACTCCCAGATCCCTGTTTATCATATGCAGCCTGAGCCTGTCTCCCGCCTTCACGCTGCTTTTCATTCCCACTACTCCAAAGTCGCCCTCTACCAGGGCGTATCCGCTCTTTAACCTGCTTAAGGGAGAAAGTCCCTTGAGCATCTCCCTGCCGACTGTAAGCCTGTTCCGTTTTTCCGTGATGGCTCTTAGGATATAACCGTTTAACAGGTCCTCACCCGAAGCCAGAAACATCCTTATCTCTCTGAGCCTGCTTTCCGCGCTTTTGGATCTGAGCCTCAGCCTGTACCCCAGAAGCCTGCTTTTCTCGTTATCGAGCCTTGAGAGCATCGCCCGCCTGAGCCTTGTTCCAAAGGCCTCAAGCATCCTGTCGAAATCCTCTATCGAAAAAACCGCAAGCTCTGCAGCCGCGGACGGGGTCGGCGCTCTGAGATCCGCCACATAATCGGAAATGGTGGTATCGGTCTCGTGACCTACCGCCGAAATGATCGGGATGCTGCAGTCAAACACCGCTCTTGCGACCTCTTCCTCGTTAAAGGCCCACAGATCCTCAATGGACCCGCCTCCTCTGCCGATTATGATGACATCCGGCCCTACCCTCTCAAGTGCCCTTATCCCCTTCACTATGCTCTGCGCGGCGCCCTCTCCCTGCACCCTCGCGGGATAAAGGATAAGCTCAACATATGGATTCCTGCGGGTGGAAATATTTACTATGTCCCGGATCGCGGCCCCGGTCCCTGCGGTGACTATCCCCACCCTCATCGAATAGGCAGGTATCTCAAGCTTATAAGAGCTGTCAAACAATCCCATTTCAAGCAGCTCCTTCTTAAGCCTTTCATACCTCTCATAAAGGATCCCGACTCCGTCAAGCAGTATCTCTCTGGCATAGAGCTGGTATCTTCCCTCACGCTCATAGACGTCAATGGCTCCAAGCGCCACAACGGATTGTCCCTCAGTAAGCCTGAAAGAAAGCCCGCTTCTGAAGCTTTGGAACATAACACAGCTCATGGCGCTCTTTTCATCCTTCAAGGTAAAATAGATATGTCCCGAGGAATGATATTTGACGTTGGATAATTCCCCTTTTACATAAATAGAACGCAGCATAAAATCCTGCGTAAACATGTTCTTGATATACGAATTGACCTGCGACACAGAATAGGTATTGTTCATGTTCCCTGTAATCTCGCAATATTGGCGAGTATACCGTTAATGAAGGCAGAGGCTCCATCCTGTCCGTATTTCTTCGCAAGCTCCACCGCCTGGTCGATAGCCACTCCCGTCGGGATGTCCTCGTCATAGAGTATCTCATAGACCGCAAGCCTCAGGACGGAAAGCTCCACCTTTCCCATCCTTGATATCTCCCAGCCCTTCGATGCCTCGTTTAAGGCCCTGTCGATGTCGTCAAGGTGCCCGGCTATCCCCTCATACTTTTTCCTGATGTACAGATTATCCGCTTCGCTGAAATTGCTGTCGATCTCATCATCGTCATCCGAGGGTGCATCAAAATAAAGATCAAGCTGCTCCTCCATCCCATCAATGCCTGTAAACTCGACACGGAACAGCAGTCTGAATACGTGCTCTCTTACATCCTGTCTTTTCATTAAAGGTTTACTCCTGCCTGGAGGTATCTATTCCGGCAATACGCACGCTCACATCCGATACCTTAAGCCCGGTCATGCTTTCAATTGAGTTCCTGACACGCTCCTGGACCTTTTTGCTGGTGACCGGAATGTTAAAGCCGTAATCCATGATGAGAGCCATCCTTACGGAAACGACGGAATCCTCCACCTCGACCGCTACGCCCTTTGAAAGAGCCCTTCTTCCCACCTTGCTTATAACGTCGTTCGTTATATTTCCGACTATCGAAGCAACACCGTCCACCTCAAGGGCCGCGATACCCGCTATGCTTGCGACCACGTCATCGGCGATCCTGATCTCCCCCTTGCAGTCGGCGGCTGTTTTATATGAATTGTTGTCAGCTTCCTTTGCCATTTTTCATTCCTCCGAATCTATGCCTTGGATAGCAGCCTTTAATGACAATGCTTAAAGACCATTATATCAAATTAATACTTCTTTGACCAGAACTACAGATATAAAATTATTTCCCGCTGTTCCTCAACGGTCACATAGTTTACCGTTGATTCCCTGAGGTAATTGAATACCTTCTGGTCATTCAGAAGATATTCCGTCATATCCTCATATACTTCATCGTCCGAGCATTTAAGGGTTATTGTAAGCATACCCTCGTCATAAGCCCTTGAGAAGGCCTTTTTAAGGCCCTCATCGTCCACAAGGGTAAAATAGAGCCCCTCCCTTACATAGTAGTTGTCCCTTATGGAGCCGCATTCCATAAGGGGAACGACCTCTCTTATGGTATGTGTTTTGAGGATCTCATCCGTCGTAATGCACAGATAATCATAGTTTATTTCCGGAGGCTCCGGCAGCCCGTTCTCATCATTTCCCGAGACCAGCTTATAGGATGCATCGCCCCAGGTGGTGTCCACATGGTAATAATCCCCGTCTATCCTTACCAGATCCCAGACATGGGCCTCGTTTTCCCTGACCACTCCCTCCACTAGCGTACAGAATATCCCGAGCCTGTTGAGGATATACTGGGTCGCCTTCGCATAACCCTGGCATACGCTCCTGTTTCCCACAAAAACGCTCAGCACGTTCTGGTTGTTGGGTGTCCTCAGGTCGTATTCGGTATTCCTTATTATATATTCATAGACCGCCTTCACCTTGGCATACTCATCCGCATTTTCGGGTATGGTGTCCGCGCAGCCGGCAAAATAATCATCAAGCTCCGAGGTAAGCGAGGCTACCTGGCTCTCGTTCATGGTATAGGTGCCGCTCATGGCTATCCTTTCGACTTTCCCGTCCCTTGTATAGGTCTTGATAGAATAGCCCTTCACATAAAAGATCTCCGGGTGATCGATAAGCACACAGGTAAAGGCATGATCGATCATGTCCGTATCCACGGTCGGCAGAACGATATCCTCTTTAAAATTCACGAGAAGATCATGGATCACATCGTAAAGCTCCTTCTCCTCCCCGGAAAGCATCATGTAGCAGTAACCGCTTACAGTATTTGACAGCTCGTCTATCCTGAGACTCGTCAGGGCGTTTCCGGATAAGCGTGCCGCGTTGTCAAAGGAATTCCACTCTGCCTCATCGTCGGTGATATTGATGAAATACTCAGGCTCCTCCACCGAGACCACGTTTATCCCGCCCCCGGTCTCATCCTTATAGAGCCCCGCGGCCTTACGGAACCGGTCCGCAGCTTTCTCAATAAAATTACACCCGGTAAGCGCAAAGGCCATAACAATAACAAATGTTATCGTAACATAAGTTATTCTTGAGAAGCCCGCTATTTTACCTGTTATTTTATGTTTTGCCTCAGTCTCTGTTGAATTCTGCAAGCTCAAGTCCTTCATTTCTTTCGAGCGTCATCCCCACGCTCCAGCTGTTGACAAAAAGCAGCAGCGGATTACCCTTAAGATCCTGTATCTTCTTCATGTCCGAGGTGCCGTTCAGCTTCTCAACATCTATCCTGTCCTTGTTCACTATCCACCTGATATGCTCATAGGGAAGATTTTCAAGCTTTATATCAACATTGTACTCATTCTCCAGTCTGTATTTGAGAACCTCAAACTGAAGAACACCCACAACTCCCACTATGATCTCCTCAAGCCCCGTATTAAGCTCATGGAATATCTGTATGGCCCCTTCCTGTGCTATCTGTGTGATCCCCTTGACAAACTGCTTCCTCTTCATGGTATCGACCTGCCTTACCCTTGCAAAATGCTCCGGAGCAAAGGTAGGTATACCCTCGTATCTGAAATTCTCATTAACAGAGCAGACCGTGTCGCCTATGGAAAATATCCCCGGATCAAATACACCTATTATATCTCCCGCAAAGGCTTCGTCAACCACGTGCCTGTCACTGGCCATGAGCTGCTGAGGCTGGCTCAGCCTCATTACCCTTCCTGCCTGTATATGCTTTACCTCCTCATCCGCGTCAAACCTTCCCGAGCAGATGCGCATAAAGGCTATCCTGTCCCTGTGGGCCTTATTCATATTGGCCTGTATCTTGAAAACGAAGGCCGAAAATTCATGCCCGGCCGGTTCTATCAGCCCCGCGTCGGACATTCTGGGCAGGGGCGTTGTGGTCATGTCAAGAAAATATTTCAGAAAGGTCTCAACTCCGAAATTAGTGAGCGCCGACCCGAAAAAGACCGGCGTAAGCTGACCCTTTTTTACCCTCTCCCTGTCAAGAGGATCGCTTGCTCCGTCAAGGAGCTCTATCTCATCTCTGAGTCTTTTAACCTCCTCCTCACCTATCCTTTGCAATACCTCCGCAGAATCAAGGGGCAGCTCTGAGGTCACTCCCTCCCTGGTACCCTTTTCGGTATCCGAAAAGATGAGCACCTTTTTTGTGTTTCTGTCAAAGACGCCCTTAAAGCCCTTTCCGGAGCCTATAGGCCAGTTTACAGGGCAGGTGGCTATCCCCAGCTCCTTCTCGATATCATCAAGAAGCTCAAAGGTATCCAGCGCATCCCTGTCAAGCTTGTTTATGAAGGTGAATATGGGTATTCTTCTCATTACACAGACCTTAAAAAGCTTCCTGGTCTGCGCCTCAACTCCCTTTGAGGCATCTATCACCATGACTGCCGAATCCGCAGCCATAAGAGTACGGTAGGTGTCCTCCGAGAAATCCTGGTGACCCGGGGTATCAAGTATATTGATGCAGAACCCGTCGTATTCAAACTGCAGGACCGAGGACGTGACAGATATTCCCCTCTCCTTCTCTATTTCCATCCAGTCGGAGACGGCATGCCTTGCGGTAGCCTTACCCTTTACGGAGCCTGCCAGGTTTATGGCTCCTCCGTAGAGCAGAAGCTTTTCGGTAAGCGTGGTCTTTCCCGCATCAGGATGTGAAATAATCGCAAATGTCCTTCTTCTGTTGATTTCCTTAACGTAATCAGTATTCATTCTGAAAATATGGCCGGTCGTATATTATAGTAAATGAATCAATTTATTAAAGTATCACCGGCTGTTTCTCCCTTCAATCCCAGATAATCAAGTATTGTTGCCGCTATGTCGGCAAAGCTGCTCCTGGTCCCGTAATTGAACGGGGTGATGCTTCTCCCGTACATCAATAACGGTACATATTCTCTCGTATGATCCGTGGATAACGTAAAGCAGGGATCGCATCCGTGATCCGCGGTTATCATGAGGATATCATCCTCTCGCATAAGACCGTAAAGCTCCGGAAGCCTGTCGTCAAAAGCGGCCACTGCCTTTGCGTAGCCGTCTGCGTCCCTTCTGTGCCCGTAGAGCATATCATAATCCACAAGATTTACGAAAAGAAGGCCGTTAAAATCCTTTTTCATATATTCCAGGGTCTTGTTGATGCCATCCTCGTTTCCCGTACTGAAAACGTATTCCGTAAGTCCCCTGCCCGCAAATATATCGTGTATCTTTCCTACTCCTATGGAATCCATCCCTGAAGCCTTAATGATATCCAGCATGGTGGTTTTGGGCGGCATAAGAGAATAATCATGCCTGTTTGAGGTCCTCTTGTAGTTCCCTGAGGTCCCTGTAAACGGCCTTGCTATGACCCTTCCGACTCCATGCTCCCCGGTAAGGAGCCTTCTTGCAATCCTGCAGTCCTCATAAAGCTCCTCAAGGGGTACCAGCTCTTCATGGGCCGCGATCTGGAAAACGGAATCCGCCGACGTATATACGATGAGCTTTCCGGTCCGCATGTGCTCGTCTCCGTACTCGTTAATAACGACAGTCCCCGAATAGGGCTTGTTGCACAGAGTCCCTCTTCCCGTCTGCCTTTCAAATTCCCTTATTACATCCTCAGGGAACCCCTCAGGATATACCGGAAGAGGCTTTTCGGATATTATTCCCGCTATCTCCCAGTGCCCTATAATGGTATCCTTTCCCCTGGAGGCCTCAGTGAGCCTTGCAAAGGCTCCGACGGGTTCCTTCTCAGCCTCAGCATAGTCGATCCCGTCGATATTAAAAAGACCCAGCTTTTTCAGATTATCCGCCCTGAAATATCTGTTCATATAGCATGAACGCAGGGTATCAGCCCCTTTGTCATTAAAATCGGCAGCATCCGGGGCCTCTCCGCAGCCGAAGCTGTCCATGACTATAAGTATGACTCTTTTTTTATTTTCCATCCGAATCAGTCTTCCCTCCCGCAGAGAACGTATTCGATTCGCTTACCGTAAAAAAGCAGCCCGTCCGGGCCCGATCCGGCCCAAAAGCTTAATAGATTCTATCACAGGCCGCCTCTTTTTTCCATATTAGTAAACGATATCAGTATATATTTAATATTCTTTTCAGATAATTTGCTGCTTTTGGCTGAAATATATAAAATATATCCGGCAAAAGGCCTTAAAATCTACAGTTTTATCCACAAACCCGATTTTTTCGCAAAAAAACCCTCTGTATTCCAGTTATCCACAATTTCCACAACGTGCCGATCCGCATAAATACAGGGTTTTTAAGGCTTTAAGGAAGTTATCGCAAAGACATTATATCCTGTCTTAACATCATACGTTACTGTGGATATGTTCCCTGCTATCACGCAAAATCGACCTCTTTCAGTCACCAGCTTTACATAAACACCATATAATAACATTAGTTATTTTACTATTTTCTGATCGTTATTATATATATGTGATTAACTGGAGCTTGTAATTTTGCTTCGTGCCCTTTTGTCCGGCCTTTCATTGCATGCGCTATCCGTCCGCGGAACTTACAAGAGCCGGATATTACTATCCGGCTCTCTTATCATATTCCTTTTTTAACCTTAAGGCCTGAAGGCTCGGGCACCATCCCGGCCCGTTCCTCTGAAGCCTTATTTTGCGTCCTTAATGGAGAAGGATATACGACCCATCTTATCCTTTCCGAGACATTTTACCTTTACTTCATCTCCGAGAGTAAGCACATCCTCAACATGATTTATCCTCTCTCTGGCTATCTTGGAAATATGTACCATTCCCTCCTTGCCCGGGGCAAACTCGATGAAAGCTCCGAATTCCTTGATGCTCACCACCTTGCCCTTGTACATCTGGCCTTCCTCAAAATCGGTAACGATGATCTTTATAAGCTCAACAGCCTTATCCATCATGGCCTGATCGGTTCCGCAGACTGACACGCTTCCGTCATCGGTAATATCGATCTTAACGCCGGTCTGGTCTATAATGGCATTTATGGTCTTTCCTCTCTGGCCTACCACATCGCCGATCTTCTCAGGATCGATCTTTATCTGAATGATCTTGGGCGCATACTCGTTGACGGTGGGCCTTGGCTCGGAAATAGCCGGCTTCATACAGGTATCCATTATAAAGAGCCTTGCCTCGCGGCATCTTGCGATAGCACCCTCTACTATGGGCCTTGTAAGCCCGTGGATCTTTATGTCCATCTGGATCGCGGTAATGCCGTCGGTGGTACCGGTGACCTTGAAGTCCATGTCGCCGAAGAAATCCTCAAGCCCCTGTATATCAGTCAGAAGGACGAAATCATCATCCGTATCACCTGTAACAAGACCGCAGGAGATACCCGCCACCATCTTCTTAATAGGAACACCCGCAGCCATCAGTGACATACAGGACGCACAGGTCGATGCCATGGATGTGGAGCCGTTTGATTCAAAGGTCTCCGAAACGCATCTTATGGCATAGGGGAACTCCTCCTCCGAGGGAAGCACGGGAATAAGCGCTCTCTCAGCCAGGGCTCCGTGCCCGATCTCTCTTCTCCCCGGTCCTCTCGAGGGCTTAGTCTCGCCTACGGAATATGAAGGGAAGTTATAGTGATGCATGTACCTCTTGGCCACCTCGTTTGAGTCAAGCCCGTCAACCTTCTGCATCTCGGATAAAGGAGCCAGCGTACAGATATCGCAGATCTGGGTCTGACCTCTTGTGAACATTGAGGAGCCGTGAACCCTCGGTATTATGTCAACCTCCGCGGAAAGAGGCCTGATCTGTGTGATCTCTCTGCCGTCAGGGCGCTTATGATCCTTTAAGATCATCTTACGCACCGTCTTCTTCTCGTACTGATATATGGCGTCTCCAAGCAGGGGCAGCCATTCCTCGTTGTCCGCAAAGGCCTCCTCCAGCTTTTGGGTGATCTCCGAGATATTCCCCTCCCTGACCATCTTATCGTCGGTAAATACCGCAGTCTCCATCTCCTGGGGAGGAACTATCTCCTTTATCCTTTCAAACATCTCCTCGGGAACGGCACAGCTGACATATTCATGCTTCTTTTTGCCCGTCTCTGCCACGATCCTGTTGATAAATTCGATAATAGTCTGGTTGATCTCATGAGCCTTGTAAATAGCCTCGATCATCTTTGCTTCCGGGATCTCGTTTGCTCCGGCCTCGATCATGATCACCTTTTCACTGGTTGAAGCGACCGTAAGGTTAAGATCACCGTTCTTCCACTGCTCCTGATTGGGGTTTACTATAAACTCCCCGTTTATCATTCCTATCTGCGTAGTGGCGCAGGGCCCGTCAAAGGGAATATCAGAAATGCTCGTCGCTATGGCAGAGCCAAGCATCGCTACCAGCTCGGGACGGCATTCCGGATCCACCGAAAGCACCAGGTTGTTTAAGGTACAGTCATTTCTGTAGTCCTTCGGGAACAGCGGGCGCATCGGCCTGTCGATAACACGGGAGGTAAGGATCGCGTTTTCGGATGCCTTTCCCTCTCTCTTATTAAAGCCGCCCGGGATCTTGCCTACGGCATACATCTTCTCCTCATACTCAACACTGAGCGGGAAAAAGTCTATCCCGTCCCTTGGTTTGTCGGATGCCGTTGCGGTAGATAATACTGTTGTATCGCCATAGTGCATCAAAGCCGCACCATTTGCCTGCTTGGCCACTCTTCCTATATCTACCGTAAGAGTACGACCGCCAAGCTCAATTGAATAGCTCTTATAATCCATTCTTCTTCTCCATCTTCTCTTCTTATCTTCTTAGTCCCAGCTGCTTTATGATCTCACGGTACCTGTCAATATCCCTGCTCTTAAGGTAATCAAGCAGTCCTCTTCTTCTACCGATCATCTGATACATTCCTCTTGCGGAATGATGGTCCTTGGGATTTGCCTTTAAATGCTCGGTAAGCTCTCTGATCCTTTCAGTCAGTACGGCTACCTGTACCTCGGGGGAACCCGTATCTCCCTCCGACCTGGCAAACTTCTTCATGATCTCCGTTTTCTTCTCTTTTGTAATCATTTTCTTTTCCTCCTGAATTAATATACGCCGATACCGCGGTCTGGTTGGAGACTCCAAAATCCCAGCATCGGTATATCACAACCGGACCTTTCCGGTAATGAACAACTTTAATATGATACCATGTTTGCCTAGCTTTGTAAAGCTGTGGCAAAGGCTATATTAGTGGCATGATCGGCTACCCTCTCAAGCCCCGAAACGATATCTGAATAGAGCATTCCGGCCTCAGGTGTACACTCATTCCTGGTGAGCCTGTCGATATGCGCCTGCTGAAGCTCTCTTTCCTTCTCGTCGATCTCATCCTCCAGCGCCTCCACATCCTTTAAATGCTCCTCGTTCCCGTTAGCAAACATATCTATGGAATAACGGATTATCTGATTCACCATATCCAGCATCTCGCCCATCTCCCTGCGGGCCACCTCGCTGAATTCCACATTTCTTTCCTTTCTGGTCACAGCCGCATCTGCCACGTTCTCCGCATGATCGCCTATCCTCTCGATATCGTTCACGACATGGAACAGGGCACCGATGGAATTGGCATCGTCAACAGGCAGGTTCAGCTGGGAGATCTTAACGAGATAATCGGTAATGGCATGATTCAGGAAATTTATATTCTTCTCCGTCTCGTAAACGGTCTCTATATCCTCTTCATCCAGAGTGATGAGCGCGTTCATCGCCCTGTTAAGATTCTCGCTGGCCAGAAGCCCCATCCTCTCAAGCTCCTTGGTGGCCTCGACCACGGCAGTCGCCGGCGAAAAGATATTCCTTGAGCCGATAAATTTGAGCGTCATGTTATCCCTGTAGCTTATCTTCCTGTCTTCGCCCCTCACTATAAAATATGTAAGCCGCACTATGAGATCAGTAAACGGGAACAGTATTGCGACCTGGAAAAGCTTGAAGATGGTATGGGCATTAGCTACCTGACGTCCGATATTGCCGCCCGAGACGATCTCAAGCATACTGACTACCGGACCCATGGCAAGACCGAGGATCACATACATGATCACCGTACCGGCTATGTTGAAAATGAGGTGGATGAGCGCGGCTCTCTTTGCGTCCTTTTTCCCGGAAAGAGAGGCAAGCATTGCGGTCGCGCAGGCTCCTATATTGCAGCCCAGGATGATATACAGGCTTATCGGAAGCTCTAAAAGGCCCTGATTGGCCATGACCAGTATGATACTGACCGTTACCGAGGAGGACTGAACTATGGCCGTCACGGCCGTCCCTATAAGTATTGCTAAAAGAGGGCTCTTAAGCTCCGCAAAAAAGGCGGGGACCGCGGGGATCTCCCTGATGCTGCTCATCGACTGGGACATTATCGACAGACCCATGAACAGTACGCCGAAGCCTAAAAGAATCTCTCCTGCCTTCTTTATCATATCCTTTTTGATAAAGTAAAGCATCACCACTCCGCAAAAGACAAAGGCGGGAGCATACTGGGAAAGATTGAAGGAAACAAGCTGTGAGGTTACCGTCGTACCTATATTGGCCCCAAGGATAACACCTACAGCCTGATAAAGAGTCATTATCCCGGAATTGACAAAGGTAACGACCATTACCGTACAGGCGCTTGATGACTGGATGATACCGGTAAAGATTATACCGACAATGAGTCCCGTGGCCTTATTGGTGGTAAATATCTCCAGTATTTTCCTGAGCTTTGCGCCGGCCGCCTTTTCTATCCCGGAGCTCATGAGATTCATTCCGAAGAGAAAAAGGCCTAATCCCCCGGCAAGCGTAAGCAATATGGACGTTGTCATCAGAATCCTCCTAAAAATGTTCTCTGTGCCATTCTCTTCCCTTTTCTATGTCTCTGCGCATCCCTTCCTTCAGGGCCTCAATGCTTCCGAAATTGATCTCCGGACGTACAAAGCTTAAGATGAATACCAAAAGCTGATCTCCGTATATCTCGTCATTGAAATTATAAATGTAGGTCTCAACTCCCTTTACGGGCTCTTCCCTTCCGTCCTTTTTTACTATGGTAGGCTTTGTTCCGATATTGGTGATCGATCGGTATTCGGTATCAAGATGCCTTACCTTGGAATAATAGACCCCGCTTGGAGGCATGAGCTTTTCGGTATCGGGCAGAAGGTTTACGGTGGGCATCCCTATGGTCCTTCCCAGCCTCCTTCCGTGCACAACCTCTCCGAAGAACATAAAGGGCATGACAAGCATGCTGTTGGCCTCCTCGATGCTTCCGGAAAGTATCTGCTCCCTTATCCTTGATGAGCTTATCTCCTCTCCCCTCCAGAGCTCCTTTTCAACAACGTGCGCCGTAAACTCCCCTTCTTTTTCATAGCTTTTCAGCAGCCTGATATCTCCCCTTCCCTTATATCCGTACCTGAGATCCGGTCCGCAGACCAAAGCCCTTGCACGCATCCTGTACAGAAGGATATCCTCTATGAAATCCGCCGGAGCTATTGCGGCTGTCTTCTCGAAAAAGGGGAATTCGATAAGATAATCCACCCCGAAGGTCTCAAAGATCCTCCTCTTCTCCTCGGTAGTGGTAATTACCTTCTGATGCGTTTTTGACGTCACAAACCCGGGAGGACTGCTGAAGGTAAAGATCGCAAGCTTAAGTCCCTGCTCCTTAAAGCCTCGCATCCTCCTGATGATCTTCTCGTGTCCCTTATGGACCCCGTCGAACTTGCCTATGGCAACTACCGTATTTTCTTCCAGCCTGAAATCGGTACTGTCCTTAATGATCCTCATAGCATTAAAATCCTGCCGAAGCCCTAATGCATCCGGTCAGGTGGTATTCTACAGAAACATCATGTACGGAGTAAAGATGTCCTTCCTTTTATCATAGGAATAAACACCGACAAAAAAGCCCTCCCGGTCATATACCCGGAAGCTCTCGCCGTCGGAAGCGGCAAGCCTGTCACGGAGCATAACTCCCGAAAGCGGATTCCCGTTTTTTATCAGCTTTTCATACTTATCCGGAGGACAGCCTGCGATCCCCTCCGTGATCTCCTTAAGCTCCTTAAAGGGCTCCCATACGGGGATCATAAGCTCTGAAAGCCTTCCTGCCTGAGTGTATTCCTCTATCTCCGACAGCTTATGGGAGGTCCCGAGCGTAAAGCTCCCTGACGCGGTCCTTACAAGCTCCTTCATGGTACCGCCCACCTTAAGCTTCTCTCCTATATCCTCACAGAGAGTCCGTATATAGGTTCCCTTTGAGCACTTTACCCTTATCCTTACAACGGGAAGGCTGATATCAAGAATATCTATCCTTTCTATTATGACCGTTCTGGCCCTTCTTTCGATCTCCTTTCCCTCTCTTGCGAGCTCATACAGCCTTTTGCCGTTGACCTTGAGAGCGGAATACATGGGCGGGATCTGCTCAAGCCTTCCCTCAAAGCTCTTTACTGCCTGAGCCACCTCAGAAGGAGTAAGTAAGAGCACCTCTTCAGGCGGTGCTTCCCTTATCACCCTTCCGGTCACATCCTGTGTATCGGTTTTCTGACCAAGGAGCAGGGCCGCCTCATATTCCTTTCCCGCATCCGTGATGAGTCCGCAGAGCTTTGTGGCAGAGCCGAGACAGACCGGCAGTACTCCCTCCGCCATCGGATCGAGAGTCCCGGTATGGCCCGCCTTTTTCTGCTTTATGATCCCTCTGAGCCTTGCCACCACGTCATGGGAGGTATAGCCCTTTTCCTTATATACATTGATGATCCCATTCTGTTCGAATCTGCTCATTCTTCCTTCAGCTGCTTTTCGATCTGGGCCGAAACATTGTTCAGTACGTCATAGACCGTCCCGTTAATGGTACAGCCTGCCGCCCTTACGTGACCGCCTCCCCCGAAAAAGTCAGCGATCCTTGCCACATCCACCCTTCCGTTGGACCTCATGCTCACCTTGTATTCAAGAGCATGGAGCTCGTACATGAAAATGGCTACCTCAACGCCCTTTGTGACCCTTAACTGGTTCACTATGCCGTCAAGATCCTTTGGCTCTACCTTGTAAAAATCCATGACCTTCCGGCTTACAAAGCCTGCTATGCATTTCCCGTCCATAAAGATAATGCTTTCAAGCAGTGTCCTTCCGAGGATCTGGTTCTGTACATAGGTCTTTTCGTAAAAGGTCTCGTCTATGATCGCCGCCCTGTCAAAATCATAGTCGCAGAGGCGGCCTACGATCTCAAAGGATCGCCTGCTCATGCAGCTGTACTGAAATACCCCGCTGTCATGAACTATGCCTGTAAACAGGGCCTTGGCTACCTCGGCATCCATATACTCATCAAGATACATTGTCGCCAATATTTCCGCGGTAGAGCTGGACTGCGGTTCTATATGGTTAGCATCCGCAAACCCGGTGTTCGATATGTGGTGATCGACGCATATCGTCCTTGCGGCCTCCGCGAACATCCTCTGTCCGTCTCCCAGCCTGTCAGGCGTACTGCAGTCAAGCGCGAAGCACACGTCAAGGCGGCAGAAGTCAAAGGACGAATCTATTTCATTATAGCCCTTTAAATATGAATAGATACCGGAAGGCTCCTCCAGATAGACCCGGATCCTTTTTCCCTTACCCTCATATACATTATTAAGGTAATTATAAAGTGAAAGGCAGGACCCCACACAGTCGCCGTCAGGCCTGATATGGCCCATAATGCCGATCTCGCCGGCATTTTCGGTTTCCTTTATCAAATCAATCATTATGATTAACCTCGTCAATAAGCCTCGATATCTTCATACCGTATTCGGTTGAATTATCAAGTATAAACCTTATCTCAGGGGTATTTCTTAAATTCAGCGCGGCGGCAAGCTCATGCCTTATAAATCCCTCCGCGTTCTTTAACCCCTTCATTGTCTCCTCTTTTTTTTCCTCATCCCCGAGCACGGAGATAAAGGCCTTGGCGGTCTTCAGGTCAGGTGCCACCTCTACGCCTGTCACACAGGTCATCGGAGCTATTCTCGGATCCTTTATCCCGGCTCTGATGATATTCGAAAGCTCCCTCTGTACCTCCGAATTTATTCTGGTGTTCTTTATGCTGTTTTTTCTCATTTTCTGGGTACCTCTACCATCTTATAGGCTTCCACGATATCAAGCTCGGCTATATCCCCGAAGTTCTCAAATACCAGCCCGCATTCATACCCGGCCTTAACCTCCTTAACGTCGTCCTTGAAACGCTTAAGTGAGGCAAGATTCCCCTCAAAGATCTGTTCTCCGGCCCTGCTTATCCTTACCTTACAGCCTCTCTCGAATACGCCGTCAAGCACATAGGAGCCTGCTATATTTCCTATTCCTGACGCCTTGAATATCTGTCTTATTTCGGCGTGACCGATGATCCTTTCCTCAAATACGGGATCAAGCATTCCCTTCATTGCAAGCTCAACGTCCTCAATGGCCTTATAGATCACGGAATAGAGCCTGAGATCCACTCCCTCCGTTTCGGCTATCCCCTTGGCTGTGGCATCGGGACGCACGTTGAAGCCTATGATAATGGCATTGGAGGCGCTTGCAAGCGTCACGTCGGATTCGTTTATGGCACCGACTCCGCCATGGATCACCTTTACGATCACCTCATCGTTTGAAAGCTTGACAAGGCTCTCCTTTACAGCCTCTACAGAGCCCTGTACATCGGCCTTTACGATAAGATTAAGCTCCTTAAGATTCCCCTCCTTGATCTGGCTGAACAGATCGTCGAGGGACATCTTGGATTTGGTATCATCAAGAAGCTTCATCTTGTTCTGTGCGATAAAGGTCTCCGCAAAATTCTTTGCCTCCTTGTCGTTTTCGGGGGATATGAATATCTCTCCCGCACCGGGCACGTCATTAAGCCCCAGTATCTCCACCGGAGTAGAGGGTCCGGCCTCCCTGACCCTTCTGCCCTTATCGTCTATCATGGCCCTGACCTTCCCGTGACAGGGACCGCAGGCGATGAAATCTCCGACCTTGAGCGTTCCCTTCTGTACAAGGACCGTAGCCACCGGGCCTCTTCCCTTATCAAGCTCCGCCTCGATGACAAGGCCCCTTGCTCTCCTCTTCGGATTGGCCTTAAGCTCCAGTATGTCCGCGGTAAGAAGTATCATCTCAAGCAGCTGGTCTATTCCCTCTCCTGTTTTTGCCGAAACGGGCACGAATACGGTCGATCCGCCCCAGTCCTCCGGAATCAGGTCATACTCCGAGAGCTCCTGCTTTACCCTGTCAACGTTGGCACTGGGTTTATCTATCTTGTTCACCGCAACTATGATCTCTATCCCCGCTGCCTTGGCGTGGTTTATCGCCTCTACCGTCTGAGGCATCACACCGTCGTCGGCAGCGACCACGAGTATGGCTATATCCGTGGAATTTGCGCCTCTCATTCTCATGGCGGTAAAGGCTTCATGCCCGGGAGTATCGAGGAAGGTTATCTTCCTTCCCTGTGTATTTACGACATAAGCTCCGATGTGCTGCGTTATGCCGCCTGCCTCCCTGTCGATCACATGGGTGGAACGGATGGCGTCAAGAAGGGATGTCTTTCCGTGATCGACATGTCCCATAACGCAGATTACAGGAGGACGCTTTACCATTTCGCTCTCGTTCTCCTCATCCTCCCTGAGGAGCTCCTCGATAGCGTCTACCACTACCTCCTTTTCACAGAGGATATCGTAGTCAACGGCTATCTCCTCTGCCTGTTCATAGGATATCTCCTGATTTACGGTAACGATCTTGCCCTGCATGAAGAGCTTCTTTATTATGGCCGCCGGCTGGACCTTCATCTTGTCAGCCAGCTCCTTAAGCGTCAGGACCTCGGGAAGAACGATGACCTTGATCTTTTCCTCCTCCTTAGACTCCTGCTTTCTCTCCTGAGGCTTCTCAAGCCTTGTCTTAGAGCCCTTTACCTGCTTTCCGCCCTTGAAGCCGTCCTCGTTCATGAAGCTCTGATCTTTTTTATGTCTGTCCTGCTGCTTCCTCTTATCCGAGTCATTGCGCTTCGGAGCCTCTGCCTGTCCCGAGCCTCTGTTGTCACGGGCAAAGGACGAGCCCTGCTCCGTTTTCTGGCCAAACCTTACATTTCTGTCGTTTCTGTCGGCTCTTTCGCTTCTTTCGTTCCTGACGCCTGCTCTATTCTCAGCACCTCTGTTATGATCGCGATTATTACCGCTGTTATCCCTAACAGGAGAGTTACTTCTCTGTATGTTCTTCTGATCCTCTTTGTAATTCTCCTTTGCAGGCTGTTCAATTCTCTCAGGGTTTTCACTCACGATCCTTTCTGCCGGCTTTTCCTGCCTGGGCTTCTGCCTGTTATTCTGGTCTCCCCTGAAGGGAGCTCTGGTTTCCTGATATACGAGCTGGGTCTGGGAGCGCGGAACGTTAGGACGTATGAGTTTGCTGGTATTCGGCCTTCCGGAGGTAGACTGAGGCATTCTTCTGTCATTTTGGCGATTTCCGTTCTTGTTTTGGGACTGTTCCCTGCCCCTGGCCTGAGAATTATGAGGATTGCTTACAAATATGATATTCGGCTTTTTCTTTTTGGGAGGCTCGGCTGTGCTTTTCCTTGCAGTTTCTTTAGACACAGTCTTTCCCTGTGTCTCTGGCTTTTCAGAAGCCTTTGGCCTGACTTCGGAAGGGGTCTTTTCAGGAGCCGCCTCCGCCTTCTCCTCCCGACGGGGCGTCTCATTCCCTGCTTCCTGCTTTTTCTGCTCAGGGGCAGCCTGAGCAGGCTTTCCCAAAAGCTTTGCCCTTACCTTTTCCTGCTGGTCGTCCTCTATGGATGAGGAAGCCTTTTTACCTTCGATCCCCATGTCTGACAGACAGGCTATAATATCCCCGCTTGACCTGTCGATCTCCTTTGCAAACTCATGAATTCTCATTTTCGCCATAAAACAACCTCCAAATTACTGTATAAACTGCTCTTAGCCGGTCTCACCCACAGACCCTGCCCGGTACAGATCCTCATCTGCTCCGATCCGCTCTTTCTTCCGAAGGACGAACTGTTGTCTCAGCCTTCTCTGTATCATCCAAAAGAGCCATAAGCTTCCTTGCGAATCCGTCCTCTGTAATGCTTAACGACGACCTTGCTTCCCTTCCCGTTGCATGTCCCAGCTCTTCTGCCGTGGAATAGAGCCTGAAGGGGACGCCGTAGTATTCCGTCATGTTTCCAAACTTCTTTCTGGTATTGCCGGATGCATCCCCGGCAACTATAACAAGCCTTGACCTGCCCTTCTTTACGGATTCCTCGGTCTGGTATTCACCGCTTTTGACGTTGCCTCCCCGTGCGGCTATCGAAAGAAGGGAAAGGATCCTATCCTTCATTTTCCTCCGCGGAGCCATCCGCATCCCCGTCATACTCATCCAAAGCCTCGCCGGCTTCATACTCTCCGTCCTCGAAGGAGGCCTCTTCCTCATATTCTCCTTCCTCCTCGTACTCCGGATCGTATTCCTCCTCGCCGTCCTCATCCTCATAATAATCCTCGAGCCTGAAGCCCGGGGCATCCTTGGCCTGAGTCTCCGACTTTATGTCTATCTTAAAGCCCGTCAGCTTAGCCGCAAGCCTTGCGTTCTGTCCCTCCTTGCCTATTGCGAGCGACAGCTGTGAATCAGGCACGACCACCTTGGCGCTCTTCTCATCACCGTCGGCTATCACAAACACCACCTTGGCCGGAGAAAGAGCGTTTTCTATTAAAATTGCGGGATTTTCGTTCCAGTTGATTATATCTATCTTTTCGCCCTTAAGCTCGTCAACTATGGCGTTTACCCTGGTGCCGTTAAGGCCTACGCAGGCCCCTACCGGATCCACGTCAGGGTTGTTGCTGTATACGGCGATCTTTGTACGGCTTCCGGCTTCTCTTGCGATTGCCTTTATCTCCACCGTTTTATCCCTTACCTCGGTGACCTCCGACTCAAACAGCTTTTTGACAAGCTCGGGGTGTGTGCGGCTGACGAGTATCCTGGGCCCCTTTGTGGTATCCCTTACCTCATAGATATAAACCTTGATCCTTTCGGTGGGCCTTAAATGCTCGCTCTTTACCTGCTCGTTTTCGGAAAGGATGGCATCAGCCTTTCCGAGATCTATGCTGATGTTCTTACCCACGAACCGCTGAACGATCCCGGTCACAACATCCTTTTCCTTCTCATTGAACTGACTGTAGATCGCATTCCTCTCCTCCTCCCTTATTTTCTGGAGGATCACGTTTTTGGCATTCTGTGTGGCTATCCTGCCGAATTCCTTGGACTGGATCTCGACCTCGATGCTGTCGCCCACATTGATCGCCGGATTTATCGCCTTAGCATCGGCAAGAGCTATCTGCCCTGACCTGTCCTCGACCTCATCCTTTGACCCGACCACCTCCTTGGTGGCGATTATCCTGTAATCACAGGTATCCCTGTCGATAGTCACGGTCACATTATCAGACCTTCCCCCGAAATGATTTTTATAGGCGGTAACGAGAGACGTCTCAATGGCATCAAACAGGGTATCCCTGCTTATATCCTTCTCCTTCTCAAGAATATCGAGTGCCTCCATTAAATCCTTGTTCATTTTTAACCTCCGTTTACAGTCTGAATTATTCCGTGCCCTGAAGCTCAAAGGAAAGCCTTATGCCTGAAAGCTCTTTTCTGGTAAATTCTCTTTCCCCGTCCTCTGTCGATATGACAACCCTGTCTCTGTCAAAAGCCTTTAATATTCCCTTATATTCCTTTATTCCGTCGATCGCCCTGTAAAGCTTCAGCTCTACCTCTCTTCCGATGGAGTTTTCAAAATCCCGGTCCCGCTTCAGAGCCCTTCCAAGCCCCGGAGAGCTTACCTCCAGAGTGTAGGCATCAGGTATGAAATCCTCTTTGTCAAGAAGGTCCGAAAGCTCTCTGCTGACCTCCACACAATCATCTATGGTGACCCCGGAGGGCTTGTCTATAAATGCCCTCAGGTACCTTTCCGAGGCCTCCTTTACATATTCTACATCCCACAGTGAAAGGCCCTTCTTTTCAAGGATCGGGATAAGCAGCTCCTCCGTCTTCCTTTCTGTTTCTTCTCTTACGGACATCCGTCTTCCTTCCTGACGACAGCTGATAGCGTTCGCGCGTCTTACTCAAAAAAAGGAGTGGACTCAAGCCCACTCTCTAACTAATAAACATATTCTATCACCTTTCATTATAAAAATCAACCCTGAATTATACCCGTACCGGTTCAGCCTTCGGGTTCACTCTTTTGTGAGCTGCTGAGGGGTATTTCCGTACAGCCCTCCCTTGCCGCGTTCTGGTCTCTTCTTTCGGAAAGATATCTTTTCGTGATACTTTTTCCGACGCAGAGATCGGCCTCATCACAAAGCCTGTCAAGAAAGGTCCTCCCGTCCTTTTTGATCATCATTGTTTCCTTCGGGCTTCCCATCCTTACGGACCTGCCGCCCAGAAGCACCGCCGCGGCTATCTTATATCCGGAAGCTTCCTTCATCTCTGTTAAACACCTGTCGCTGCCATTCAGGGCAATGTCATTACCTTAAGCTGCTATATGTTATGAACGACTCCGCGAAGGTTGCCGATTCTGTGTCGAGACGACGCTTCCCTCCGAAGAGCTAATCCACGAATTCCTAAGACGCTCAGGAAGAGCCTTCGCGCCTAAGGAAT
>DFEA01000048.1:0-7934 GCA_002368575.1 Lachnospiraceae bacterium UBA3814
TTTTTATAGAAAACCTTTCAACCCTGTTTGAGCTCGCGCACTAAATTCCCTTGATAACTGTGAAGCGAGTTGTTGAAAGGTTTTCTGTTTATAAAAATTGCTTTAAGTTTAGTGAGTTGCAGCCGCGAAGAGCCGGGCTTTCTTATGATCTGCATATCCCGCACAGCCTTGGGGTATTAAGCGATTGCCCCGGAAACATTGTTACCCGTGGATAATAACAGGTTAATGACCTTGTCCGTGAACGGTAAGCGTTGTAAGCGGTAAATATTAATGATAATATGTATCTGTCAGGGATCGTTCGGCTTTAAACAAAGGAGGTTGTGCATGAAGAAAATAAAAACCGGCTTTTCCATCAGGCTTGCATTGGTACTGTCTGGGCTTCTTCTCTGTGCCAATCTGCTGCTTGGCACCGTACTTACGGGTAATTCCACAGCCTCCATGAAAATGCTGATAGACAGCCGGATGTCTGATATTGCCAATTCCGCGGCGGATATGCTTGACGGAGACGATCTTGGGTCTCTGACAAAGGAGGACATGGGCTCCGAAAAGTATCAGAGGATCAACGATACGCTGGCGGTCTTTCAGAATAATATAGATCTCAAATATATTTACTGCATAAGGGAAACAGAGGACGGCGAATTTGTATTTAGCGTTGATCCCACAATAGAGGACCCGGGAGAGTTCGGGGAGCCCGTGGTATATACGGATGCCCTTTATAATGCCGCACGGGGGATCCCGTCTGTTGACAAAATGGCCTATACGGATGAATGGGGGCGCTTTTACAGTGCCTACAGCCCCGTATTCGATTCTGATAATAATGTTGCGGGGATCGTAGCTGTGGACTTTTCCGCCGACTGGTATGATGCCCAGATCGACAGGCAGAAGAGATCCATTGCGATCTGTACGAGCCTTGAGATATTGTTTGGAGTGATGCTCCTTTGGGCTGCCACGGCAAGGTTCAGGAATCAGCTCAGGTCCGTTTCCTCCGATCTTAAGGAGGTAATGAAGGATGTGGAGGAGCTTAACCGTGTGATAGATCCCGAGTTTACCTCCGAAGGCAAAAGAGAAGCCCTGGAGGATAACATTCAGGAGCTTTCCGTGAGTATCCGCAGGATAAGGGACGACCTGAGGGAATATACCGGAAACCTTAATTCCCAGGCAAACAGCATGGTCACCGCCCTTTCCTCAGAATACCGCAGCGTGTATTATGTGAATCTTGACAGGGATGAGGGGATATGCTACCGGGCTCACTCTCATATTGACAACGGTCTCAGAGAGGGGGAGCATTTTTCCTACCGTAAGACGCTGACAGCCTATGCGGAGGATTATGTAACGGAAGAGTTCAGGGATGCCTTTATTGAGTTCACGGACATCGCTTCTATAAGGAAGGAACTGGAAAACGAAAGGATCATAACCTTCCGGTATACTGTAAACAGAAATGACCAGGAATCCTATGAAATGATAAAGATGGCAGGTGTAAGGGATCCTGAGGACAGAGATGATCATATAATACATGCCGTGGGAATGGGCTTTGCCGACGTAGATGCGGAGACCCGCCAGGCAATGACGCAGAGCCGGGCTCTGAGTGACGCCCTTACGGCCGCCCAGGGAGCGAATAAGGCCAAGACCGCGTTTTTATCGAACATGAGCCATGAGATCCGTACGCCCATGAACGCTATCATAGGCCTTGACCGCATCGCCCTGAGCGACCCCGCGATATCGGACTCTACCAGAGAGTACCTTGAGAAGATAGGCGTGTCCGCGGAGCATCTCCTTGGCATTATCAATGATATCCTGGATATGTCACGCATTGAGGCAGGCAGGATGGTGCTTAAGAACGAGCTGTTTTCACTGCATGCTCTTCTTGAGCAGATCAATGTGCTGATAGGCGGTCAATGCAGGGAAAAGGGGATAAAATGGACCCGCACCCTTTCCGGGGATGTGAAGGATAATTATATAGGGGACGATGTCAAGCTTAAACAGGTGCTTTTGAACATTCTGGGCAATGCGGTAAAATTCACCCCTTCAGGAGGCGAGATATCGTTCGATGTGGAGAAGACCGCAAATTACAATAAAAAGACCACCCTATGCTTTACGGTCTCTGATACCGGGATAGGCATGGACAGTGATTTCCTGCCGAAGCTTTTTGAGCCCTTCAGCCAGGAGGACCCGTCAACCAAAACGAAGTACGGAAGTACGGGACTCGGGATGTCCATCACAAAAAGTATCGTGGAAATGATGAACGGAGATATCAGAGCGGAGAGCGAAAAAAACGCAGGGACTACCTTTAAGGTAACGATAACGCTCAGTGATTCGGAACAGGATAAGGAGGAGGAGGGAGAGCTTGACCCTAAGGAGATGAACGTACTCATCGTTGATGATGATCCCCTGGATGCGGATTACGCAGGGCTTGAGCTTGAAAACGCGGGCATAACCTCGGAAAAGGCCCTTTCCGGCGCACAGGCGCTTGAAATGGTCAGGATAAAAAACGCCCGCAGGGAGGCCTATAACCTTATACTGATGGACTGGAAGATGCCGGAAATGGACGGGCTTGAGACCACGAGGCAGATACGCTCCGCCATAGGCGATGAATCGGCCATAGTCATCCTCACCTCCTATCAGTGGGAGGAGATACAGACAGAGGGTATTGAAGCGGGAGTCGACGGCTTTACCGTAAAGCCCTTAAGAGCGGATATGGTGCTGAGCCAGTTTAAGCAGGCGATCCTCAAAAGAGCGAAAAACTGCGAGGTCAAAGCGGAGCTTAAGGGAAGACGCGTACTCATGGCGGAGGACATGGATATTAACGCGGAGATCATCATTATGATCCTGAGCATGAGGGATATAAAGGCTGATCACGCGGCAAACGGAAAAATTGCGGTTGAGATGTTTGCGCAGAAGCCGGAGGGCTATTACGATGCTGTTTTAATGGATATGAGGATGCCGGAGATGGACGGACTGGAAGCGACAAAGGCCATCAGGAGCATGGACCGGGCTGATGCCGGGACCATACCCATAATTGCTCTTACCGCAAACGCCTTTGACGAGGATGTTCAGAGAAGCCTGCAGGCAGGCCTTAACGCCCATCTCAGTAAGCCCATAGAGCCTGAGAGCCTTTTTGAAACGCTGGAAAGCCTTATCAGGCCGTCAAATGACATTTAAAGGACAGGACCCCGGATCTCGGATTTTTATTATGTAGGCATAGATAATTATTCCGCGATCACCTCCATGATAGAATATCTGCATAAGACTCTGGGGATCTGCTCCTTCTGGTTCCTTATGGGACCCGTGGATAATTATGAAAGCCAGATGCGTACACAGGGGCTCAGGGATTACTGTGAAAAGAACGGCCTGCCCTGCGGGAGGGAAAGGTTTTACGCGGAAAGCTACGCAATAGAAAGCGGGATCCATGGCTTTGACAATCTTGATATCGCGGCCTATATGAGCCCCTCACTGACTACGGTGGATCAGCTCAGGCATACAATGGGCGGGGCCTGCATCGGTCTGATGGAAAGGATATGGAGGGGAGAGGACGCCCCGGAAAGAAGCTTGAATATCTTAATCAGATGCTCTCCGGTACGCTTCGGAGGAGATGAGTTTCTGATCGTTACTCCCGCTGAAAGCAGAGAGGAGGTCACGGAGCTTATAGAAGCTATTTTGAGGTCCATTGCCGAAGAAGCAGATAAGAGAAGCTTTCCGGATGTGCCAGGGGTAAGTACCGGCTTTGTGCTGACCGATCCTGAGGAGAGGCTTACGTTAAATGATTATGTTGAGGAGGCCGACAGGCTTATGTATAATGATAAAAGGAGTCGGAAATCAGGCAGGTGAAGGGCCCTGTCGTTACCGCAGAACAGGTTGGGGCTGCTTGAGCCAGAGGCTTTGGAACCTGTCCGCGGGCAGAGGCTTTGAATACAGAAAGCCCTGGAAATAATCACAGCCGATGCTTTTCATGAGAGCCGCCATATGCTCGTCCTCTATACCCTCGGCAGTGATCGCAAAGCCCATATGCCTGAAGGCCTGTATCATCATCGGAAGCAGCTCATCGGGATTCCTGCAATAATCCCATACAAGCTCCATATCAAGCTTTATACAGATGAAAGGACATTTTTTAAGCCTTGAAAGGTTAGAGTACCCGGTTCCGTAGTCATCGAGCACAAACTTAAAGCCCTTGTCCGAAAGCGCTTCGATCTGCTTCTGGAAGAAAACGTCGTCCACCATGGATTCCTCGGTGATCTCAAGATGAACCATCTGCGGATCGACACCGTATTTTAAGGCTAAGGAGGCATAGCTTTCCGCAAGATCGGAGCGCAGAAACTGAAGCGGTGAAAGGTTCACATTGATCCATTCAATGCCGAGGCTCCCAAGATCATTCTCCTTAATGAAACGGCAGGTCTTTTCAAACACCTGTTCACCCAGGTTGTTGATCATGCCGCTGCTTTCGGCCACTGGGATAAAGACAGAGGGAGGAATGATCGTGCCGCTGTGATCGCGGATGCGCGAAAGCGCCTCGGCTCCTATGATCCTTCCGCTTTCCGCATCGATAAGAGGCTGTAAAAAAACCTCTATGCTTTTTGTTTCAACAGCCTCTTCAAAGCATCTTTTTACATCGATCCGTTCTCTGGCATCAGTAAAATCCTTCTCTGTAACGTTTACCGGAAGGTGGTCGTCGATGGAATCAGCCTTATCAAGGGCTGCGGCCATGGAACTGAGTATGAGGTCGGTGGAAAGCTCTTCCGCGGGCAGATCCATTGCGGCAAAGTTTACATTAAGATACAGCTCGGCGCTTTTGGAGATCCACGGGCTCAGAAAACGGCTGCGTATGGCAGTACGCATGGCTTCGGTGTCCATCTGTGTATCCCCGGCTATGACAAAGCGTCCTCTGGATACATAAAATACAGGTCTATTCGGGAAGGTGTGGGCAAGCCACCCTCCGATAAGGAAAAGCCCCTCCTCAATATGCCGTGATCCGTAGATATCGACCATTTCCCCGTATTTATGAAGGATGATGCCGAAAAATCTCCTGCCGCGGTTTGCGCCGTGCTCCTCGATGTATTGCCTGAGGGCCTGTCTGTTGAAGGTCCTGGTCTGCTGATCAAGACAGAATTCGGGGTTTTCTATATTAAGATATACAACCAACAGTGCCATAAGACAGAAGGTATCCATGAGCAGATAGCTTGGGAGCATGTAGCGGATCACAAGGCCTATCAGGATGATAAGACTGGAGAACAGCAGACTCAGGGTCTCCTTTTTCCTGACATGGGCTCTGTCCCTTAGTATAAGGGCAATGAAGGATAATATAAGGTAGAACAGGGAGCAGGCATAGAGCAGAGGGTACATGGTCCCCGCGTGGTAGCCGCTTTCATCGATATAGAAGACGGATCCGGAAACAGGGGAGATAACGGTAAAGAAAAGGCACAGGATAAGCGGCAGCGCCGAAAAGAGAATGAAGCCCCTGTTCTGGAAGATAGCAAAACGCAGAGCGCTTACCGTAAATATGAATATTGCATGGGAGCGTATAAAGAAAAAGGCAAAAAAGAGCATATTTAAAAGGTATGTCAAAAAAAGCCCGAAGCGCGGGGGATCATTATCAACGGCGCTTGAAAGAATGTCAAGGATCAGCGCCAGGGTCTCTATCGCGATAAGCCGGATAAAAAGCCTGTTTCTGCGGATATCAAGGACCGGCAGCGAGAAATAGGAGACAAGGATTATAAAGAGTATAAGAAATGTCGGGAAAATAAAGCTGAAATTCCACATAGGCGCCTCCTCTCAGAACCTGAAACTGAGAAACCGGGGAAAGGCTTACGGTAAATTAATTGCCTTTACCCTGAATTATAAATCGAAACGGAGCCTGTGTCCATATGTTAAAGCCGGGGCAATCTTAATACCTCAAGGCTGTGTGGGATATGCTGATCATAAGCCCGCCGGGTTTATGAGGGTATTAAGCGATCACCCCGATCATTTGTATCTTAGCGAGGACCGAAATGAACACAGATTATGAGCTTAGGATAATAAAAAGCAGGCGAAAGACCATCGCGCTGCAGGTAAAGGATGATAGGACGGTCATCGTGAAGGCACCGTACCGTGTATCCATGAGCTTCATAAGGAGCTTTGCCTCCTCACATGAGAGGTGGATACAGAAAAGGCTTTCCGAGATGAAGGAGCGTATTGAGAATGCGGGAGAGCCTCTTTCACGGGAGGAGCTTTCAGAGCTTTACAGAAGGGCCCGTGCCCACATCCCCGGACGGGTCGGGTATTATGCGGAAAGGCTCGGTGTGAGCTATGGGAGGATCACGATACGAAAGCAGAGAACCCGCTGGGGAAGCTGCTCCTCAAAGGGCAATCTGAATTTCAACTGTCTCCTGATGCTGACTCCGCAGGAGGTTATAGACAGTGTGGTGGTGCATGAGCTGTGCCACAGGAAGGAGATGAACCATTCCGCAAGGTTCTATGAGGAGGTATTAAAGGTGTTTCCGCAGTATAATGTCTGGGACAGGTGGCTTAAGGAAAACGGCCCGGGTATACTTCTGAGGGGAGAAGGAAGCTGAAAAAGGATACGGAAGGATCAGAAAGGCACGGATCAAAGGGTGACAGGCTATGAACAAAGAGATATCTGAATTATTTATGTACGGAAGCCTTGATGAGAACAGCATCTTAAGCAGGCTGGGCGAGATCTTTGAGGTGATGGGAGAGGGGGATTACAATAAATCCCGTGTGGTAAGGGACATAAAGGTACAGCTGAAAAGGCTTCTGGTACTTGCCACGGATTACGGATTTGATAAAAATCTCTGGCATAATTACATTGCATTTTTCCTTATGACAAGTGAGAATCCATTTTCACTTGTGTGTGAAAAAAGCAGGATCACAGAGGGTACGGTCACGACCATCGTTAAGGAGGATCTTGCCAGGATAAGGAGGCTGTTTTTTTATGATTTTTCCGCTGTTGAAGAAGAGCTTGGAACAGACTGCTTCTCCATCCTGACCGATTATCATGCCGTGAAAAAAAACAGGAAGATATACAACTGGAGCGTAAGCGAGAAGGTACAGAGTCTGTCCGAGCGGCTTGAGGGCACAGAGGATGATGAGGACTTTTACAGAGCGGTAACAGATTTTTACCATGACTACGGAGTAGGTCTTTTCGGACTGAACAAGGCCTTCCGTATCGAGGAAACAATGTCCGGGGGGATCGAGTTTACCGCGATAAATAATATGGATGTGACGACACTTGACGACCTTGTGGGATATGAGCTGCAGAAGCAGAAGCTCATAGAAAATACCGAGGCCTTTGTAAGCGGAAGCAAGGCTAACAATGTGCTGCTTTTTGGTGACAGCGGGACCGGTAAGTCAACCAGCATCAAGGCCATAATCAATCAGTATTATGACAGGGGACTGAGAATGATAGAGATCTACAAGCATCAGTTCAGGCATCTGTCGGAGATAATATCAACGATCAAGAACAGGAATTATAAGTTCATCATTTATATGGACGACCTTTCCTTTGAGGAAAACGAGGTCGAATATAAATTTCTTAAGGCCGTCATCGAGGGAGGAGTGGAGACCCGTCCCGATAATATACTGATCTATGCCACATCCAACCGGCGGCATCTTATCAGGGAGACCTGGAATGATAAGAATGACAATACGGGCGAAGAGGATATCCATCATTCCGATACGGTTGAGGAGAAGCTGTCCCTGGTAAGCCGCTTCGGTATCACCATCGGCTATTCGAAGCCTGCCCCGAAGGAGTATGAGAATATAGTTGTGACCCTCGCAGAAAGGGCGGGGCTTCAGATTAATGAGGATGTCCTTAAGAAGGAGGCAATGAGGTGGGAAATGTCACACGGAGGCATTTCCGGCAGAACGGCACAGCAGTTTATCAATTACCTGATATATCAGCATGAGAAGGAGGCTTGACAATACACCGCGGACTGATGTATACT
>DFEA01000048.1:8065-10019 GCA_002368575.1 Lachnospiraceae bacterium UBA3814
AAAATGGCCGACGTGCTTGCACGATCGGGCACTTGACGGGCAACGCGTCAATCGGGCAGATGTTTTTGCTGCCCGATTGCGCGATAAAGCCGGAAAATGGTTTCAAAAACGGGACCGGAGCAGACAAGGAGGTATGGCATGTGTTCAATTCTGGGGTTCTGCGGACAGGACAGTGAATATGAAAGGATAAAGGAGGCTCTTAAGAAGACCGCCTCGAGAGGACCGGACGCCAGCCGGATAATCAACACGGATAACGGGTGGCTTGGCTTTAACCGTCTTTCTATAATGGGACTGACGGAAGCCGGTATGCAGCCCTTCCTGTACGGCGGCAAAAATACCCTGATGCCCTCCGTAACTTCCGATACGGAGGAGATAAGGATGGACGGCTCCTGTGAGATCGTTCTGGTCTGCAACGGTGAGATATACGGCTTCCGTCCGGTCAGGGAAGAGCTTATAAAAAAGGGCTACACCTTTGCGAGTGATTCCGACTGCGAGATACTCCCGGCCCTGTACCGGGAATACGGAGTGGAAATGTTTGGAATGCTGGATGCGGAATTTGCGCTGATACTCTATGACGCGGCGGAAAACAGTTATATCGCGGCCAGGGATCCGATAGGCATAAGGCCCCTTTACTACGGCGTTACAGGGGCGGGAACCTATGTGTTTGCATCGGAACCCAAAAACCTGGTCGGGCTTTCGGATAAAATATATCCGTTCCCTCCCGGGCACTATTTTAAGGACGGAAAATTCACGGAATACAGGGACATGTCACGGGTAGTTCGCGTAAATAACGATGACATGGATACAATATCCGTTAAGATACACGAGCTGCTGACGGAGGGAGTAAGAAAAAGGCTGGATTCCGATGCCCCGGTGGGCTTTCTGCTTTCGGGCGGACTTGATTCCTCCCTGGTCTGCGGGATCGCGGCGCGGCTTTCCGATAAGCCCCTTAAAACCTGGGCCATCGGAATGGATATAGATGCCATAGACTTAAAGTATGCGAAGGAGGTCGCCGATTATATACACTCAGAGCATCATGAGGTGATCATCTCAAAAAGGGATGTGCTTAACGCGCTGGAGCCGGTCATAGAGGCACTTGGGACCTACGATATCACGACCATCAGGGCATCTGTCGGAATGTACCTGGTCTGTAAGAGCATACATGAATCCTCAGACATCCGGGTCATAATGACAGGGGAGATCTCGGATGAGATATTCGGATATAAATATACGGACTTTGCTCCGAACGCCGCCGAATTTCAGAAGGAGGCCGAGAAGAGGATCCGTGAGCTCCATATGTACGACGTACTGCGGGCGGACCGCTGTATCAGCGTCAACTCCCTTGAGGCCCGTGTGCCCTTTGGAGATCTTGAATTTGTGGAATACTGCATGTCGATCGACCCGGAAAAAAAGCTGAACCGTTATGGTAAGGGAAAGTATCTTTTAAGGCGTGCCTTTGAAAAGGACGGGCTCATTCCGGAAAGCATACTCTGGAGAGAGAAGGCGGCATTCTCCGACGCGGTAGGTCATTCCCTGAAGGACGATCTCTGCGAGCTTGCCGAAGAAAGATATTCGGACGAGGAGTTCAGGGAGGGGATAAAACGGTATGAGCACGCAAGGCCCTTTACGAAGGAGTCGCTCATGTACCGTGATATCTTTGAGAGGTTCTATCCCGGTCAGTCACAGATGGTCAGTGATTTCTGGATGCCGAACAGGAGCTGGAAGGGCTGTGATGTGAACGATCCCTCCGCGAGGGTCCTCTCAAACTACGGTGCAAGCGGAGAATGAACAAACGGCAAAGGCATTAAAGACGGTGGATAAAGGCTATGATGTATGACAGAAAGCTGATCCTTGAGGATGGAAGTGAATACGCGGGTACAGGCTTCGGGGCCGGAGGGGACAGGGTATGCGAGATAGTTTTCAATACCTCAATGACCGGCTATCAGGAGATACT
>DFEA01000093.1 GCA_002368575.1 Lachnospiraceae bacterium UBA3814
GTTGAAAGGTTTTCTATAAAAATCGCTTTTCGTTAAGTGAGTTGCGCAAAAGCTCAGATCCGGACTTTTTATGATCTGCATATCCTGCCGGGGTTATGAGGGTATTAAGCGATTATTAAGCGATTGCCCTGAAATATTGCCCTACAATATTTCAAATTATCCTTGCATAGAAGGATAAGCTGTGATACAATGCAATAGCTGTCTAATTCCATGTATTGTAATTATAGTACTCATAAGTAATAAAATAGAGAGGTGAAAGTCATGAAGGAAGGAATACATCCTAAATATTATCAGGCTAACGTGACCTGTAACTGCGGTAATACCTTTGTCGTAGGTTCCACCAAGCCGGAGATACACGTTGAGATCTGTTCCAAATGCCATTCGTTCTATACCGGACAGCAGAAATCAGCGAGGGTAGACGGACGTATTGAGAAGTTCAACAGAAAATACGGTGTGGAAAGTAAATAAAGAACAGACAGGGGTGAGTCGATCACCCCTTTTTTTCGCATAAAAAGTTACCCGCGGATGGTAACCATAAAAGGTGATACAAATGGCACGAAGAAGACGGGACAGAGGTGAACGCACAGCCTGCGGGACTCATTACAGCGGCATAGGCGGGCAGGCTGTTATCGAGGGTGTGATGATGAAAAATAAGGACCGGTATGCCGTTGCGGTCCGCACTCCCGAGAAGGATATCAATATCTCCATTGAGGAATATGCTCCCTTCGCTCCGGACAACCGGATAACAAGGCTTCCCTTTATCAGAGGAGTGTTTTCCTTTATAGATTCCCTGATAATAGGAATAAGGACCCTTAATTATTCTGCTTCCTTCTATGAGGAGGAGGATGTACGCTTAAAGCGCCGTCAGAAGAAACGGCCCCTCGACAGATTATTCGGAGAAAACGCGGAAAAGGTGGTCTCCTCACTCACCGTCTTTTTTTCGATAATATTTGCGGCAGGGCTGTTTATGCTCCTTCCCTACTACCTTTCCACCCTTCTTAAAAAATGGATCGTGTCGGAGCTTGTGATCTCTCTCTGCGAGGGGCTTTTCAGGATAATCATTTTTATCGGGTATCTTCTGGCCATATCTCTTATGGAGGATATAAGGCGTACCTTTATGTATCACGGTGCCGAGCATAAATGCATAAACTGTATCGAGACCGGAAACGAACTGACCGTTGAAAATGTCATGGCTGCCTCAAGGCAGCACAAGCGCTGCGGGACCAGCTTTATGTTTCTGGTCGTCTTCGTAAGCATCATCCTCTTTATGTTCATACGGGTGGAGGAGCCTGTACTCAGGGTCGTTATACGGATCCTCCTGATCCCGGTAATAGCCGGTATCTCCTATGAGATAATAAGGCTCGCCGGCAGGAGCAACAATATATTCGTGAGGATAATCTCCGCTCCCGGTCTTATGCTTCAGAAGCTCACTACAAGAGAGCCGGATGCGGAAATGGCTGAGGTCGCCATAGCCTCTGTCGAGGCGGTCTTTGACTGGAGGGCATATCTTCTTTCCGAGTTCAGCAAGGTCGTCCCCTACGAGGAAGAAAAGGATTATTATGCATAATGTAAGGGCTCTTTACGATAATGCCGCAGGCAGGCTTACCGAAGCCGGCATTGAAAAAAGGGAGGCCTCTATAGAAGCAGGGCTCCTTATTGAGCATGTCTTCGGCTTTGACAGGAGCTTTCTGTACGCTCACGGTGACGAGGAGCTGTCACGTCAGGCCATCGATAAGCTCCCGTATTTTGAGGAGCTTCTCGTAAAGCGCCTTTCGCGTTTTCCTCTTCAGCAGCTCACCCATAGCCAGTCCTTTATGGGTCTTGACTTTTATGTGGATGAAAATGTACTTATACCCAGGCAGGACACCGAATTCCTCGTGGAGGAGGCGATGATAGAGCTTCAGGACGGCATGAGCGTACTGGATCTGTGTACGGGAAGCGGCTGCATCATCATAAGCCTTATGAAGTATAAAAACGATATAGAGGGCGTGGCATCGGATATCTCAGGTGAGGCTCTTGAGGTTTGCAGACAGAACGCGGAAAGGCACGGGCTTTCCGACAGGCTTGAGCTCATAAAGAGCGACCTGTTTGAGGGACTTTCAGAGAACCGCCTCTTTGACGCGGTTATTTCAAACCCTCCCTATATAAAGACCTCTGTAATAAAGGAGCTCAGTCCAGAGGTAAGGGATCACGATCCCTTCTTAGCCCTTAACGGGCATGAGGACGGACTGTATTTTTACAGAAGGATCATACCGGAGGCAAAGAAGCATCTTAAGCTCTCGGGGCTCTTAATGCTTGAGATCGGGGCCGACCAGGGAGAGGAGGTCGCAGGGCTCCTTTATGAGGAGGGCTACAGCGGTATAGAGATAAAAAAGGATTATTCCTCAAACGACAGGGTAGTTAAAGCAAGGAGGGCTGTAAATGTTTGACAGACTTGAGGATCTTATAATGAGATACGAGGACATAATGCAGGAGCTTTCCGAGCCCGGGATCTCAAACGATCAGGCAAGGTTTAAAAGGCTTATGAAGGAGCAGAGCGATATCACTCCCATTGTTGAGGCCTATAAGGCTTATAAAAAGAATAAGCAGGACATAGACGACTCTCTTTCCATGCTCGAGAATGAAAAGGACGAGGAGATGAGAGAGCTTCTGAAGGACGAGCTTTCAAGCGCCAGGAAAAATGTCGGGGAGCTTGAGGAAAAGCTTAAGATCCTTCTGCTCCCAAAGGATCCCAATGACGATAAGAACGTGATAGTGGAAATAAGGGCGGGCGCAGGCGGAGACGAGGCCGCGCTGTTCGCCGCAGAGATCTACCGTATGTATGTACACTATGCCGAGAGCCGGCACTGGAAAATAGAGACACTTGACTTTGACGAGATAGGCATCGGAGGCATGAAAAGTGTTACCTTTATGATCACCGGACAGGGTGCCTACTCCATCATGAAATACGAAAGCGGCGTTCACCGTGTCCAGCGCGTGCCTGAAACAGAGTCGGGAGGACGTATACATACGTCGACCATCTCCGTGGCGGTGATGCCGGAGGCGGAGGATGTTGATGTTGAGATAGATGAAAAGGACATAAGGATCGATGTCATGCGTGCCTCCGGAAACGGCGGTCAGTGCGTCAACACCACGGATTCAGCCGTCAGGCTCACACACTATCCCACCGGCATAGTCATCTACTCCCAGACCGAAAAATCACAGCTGCAGAACAAGGAAAAGGCCTTTGCGCTCCTGCGTACCAAGCTCTATGACCTTAAACAGCAGGAGGCCCATGATGCCGAGGCCGAGCTTAGAAAGAGCCAGATTGGGACCGGCGACCGCTCCGAGAAGATAAGGACCTATAATTTCCCTCAGGGAAGAGTGACCGACCACCGCATCAACCTAACTCTTTATAAGCTGGACAAGGTCATGAACGGGGATATCCAGGAGATCATTGATGCCTGCATTGCGGCGGACCAGGCCGCAAAGCTAGCGAAGCTCAACGAAAGTGCCTGAAATCATAGGGGGGATAATATATTCCCCTTTCGGTTATTATGGCCGTTATAAGAGAATGGTCCGTAACATCAAAGGCGGGATTGTAAACCTTGATGTTTTCGGGAGCCATTCTTTTTTTGTACCACATTTCCGTCACCTCACTCTCAGGACGTTGTTCTATCCTTATCCCGTCTCCGGTAGGAGTATCCGCGTCTATGGTCGAGGAGGGTGCGCATACATAAAAGGGTATCTTATAGTAAGCCGCCAGCACCGCTACAGAGCTCGTGCCTATCTTGTTTGCGGTATCGCCGTTTGCGGCCACTCTGTCGCAGCCTACGAAGACCGCGTCGATAAGTCCCTCCTTCATTACCGCTCCTGCCATATTATCACACAGCAAGGTAACATCCAGCCCCGCCGATGAAAGCTCATAGGAGGTCAGCCTTGCCCCTTGCAGAAGAGGCCTTGTCTCATCACAGTAAACTCTTATGCTCATGCCCCTTTCATGTGCAAGGTACATGGGCGCAGTAGCCGTGCCGTATTTTGAGGTGGCAAGCTGTCCCGCGTTGCAGTGTGTCAGGACACCGCAGTCCTCCCTGATAAAGGACAACCCGTACTCTCCTATTCTCCTGCACATGGCGATATCCTCTTCCTTTATAAGAAGAGCCTCGTCATGCAGCCTTTGCAGAAGCTCCTCTACAGGCAGCCCCTTATTGTCCTCCACCATCCCAAGCATCCTCCCAAGGGCCCAGGAAAGGTTTACGGCCGTAGGTCTTGCGCTGTTCAGGTAATCGCAGGCCTTTTTAAAGGCGTCCGAAAAATCCTCAACCCTGTCCTTAAGTGAATGCTCGGCGTAAGCATAGATCCCTATCGCGGCTGCCACACCTATAGCCGGGGCTCCCCTTACCTTGAGAAGATAGATCGCATCCCAGATTTCCTTAAGCTCGGTGAGGTATAAAAGCTTCGTCTCATACGGGAGCCTTGTCTGGTCTATTATTACTAACGCCTTTTTCTCCTCGTCAAGAGCTACAGTTTCAATATCAAGTATATTACTCATTCTGCCTCCATTTCGGTTCACCCTTCGGTGAACTGTTGTTTTTTTACAGTATTTTCACAGTATTTTAATAAAATTATGCTATACTCAGGTTTATAGAAAACGGAGGTGTCTCATGCTTCAGGATCTTAAATACAAGTTCGCACGTTTTATGTCGGGACGGTACGGAATGGATCAGTTCTCCCGCTTCCTGGGATTTCTCGGGTTCGTTTTCATCGTTATCGGAATGCTGTCAAAAAAGGGGATCTTTACCTCCATAACCCTGCTTATACTTATATATCTGTATTTCAGGATGTTCTCCCGGAATATCAATAAGCGATATATGGAAAACCAGAGGTTCCTTGAGCTGACCGCAAAAGCCCGGAATTATTTCCAAAAGATCAGGTACAGGCTTTCAGATCTCAGGACTCATCACATCTATACCTGTCCCTCCTGCAGACAGAAGATCCGCATCCCGCGCGGAAAGGGAAGGATAGAGATCTCCTGTCCGAAATGCAGTACAAAATTCATAAAGAACTCGTAACGAAACAGTTCACCTTATGGTGAACTGTTTTTCCGTAACTTCTCAATCAAGCTGATAATCAAAGTAGTCCGGATCGTAGGAGGTACTGAAGTCATAAAACATTACCACAGCATCCGGGGCTGCCTCCTCTATGAAATCAGCGGTAAGATATCCCTCCTTGGACCTCACATGCTGAAAGGAAATGTCCATAAAGGGGCATACCGCCTTGCCGAAGGAATCGGAGACCACCAGGATACTCTTATCATTATGGGAATTCAGGTTTATGTAATCACCCTGAGAGTCTTCCAGAACCATGTCATAGGTGGAACGGTTGTTAAGATCGTTCATCACCCTGTTTAAGTCCTTTTCCTTAAGAGAGGCGGTCTTTACCAGCAGTCCCTTGTATTCTCCCTCATCCTCGCCGTCCGCCGAGATAAGATGGGTTTCAAACTGAGGAATGATAAGGTCGAAGTCGTCGACCCCTCCGAAAAACCTTCCCGTCCTCTGTCCCCTTGAACCAAGATGCCATTTCCTGTAGGTCTTTATTTTGTAATTGCTTAAGTCCCTTACCTTCGGGTCTATCTCACAGTCAAGCTCCTCCTCCAGGATGTCCGCAAATTTACTGTAGGCATAGAATCCCATTCTCGTATTCCAGTGATGATCCGTCCGGTACATCATGTCATAGGCATCTATCCCGTCGGCATACAGCTCGTCCCTGAAATCTATGACCCTGACCCCTCCTCTTCGGAGAGCCATGGCTATCCTGTCAAAGTTTTCATTTCCGTAATCGTATATCCCCTCCGGAAGCTCCGGGTCATATTTACAGGAGGTATTCGGGGTTATGGCATATATGAAGACGATCCCCCTTTCCTCCAGATAATTCTTAAGCCTTATCACGTTATCGGTATTATTTTTTATCAGCTCCTCCTCAAAGGGCTCGCAGGTCACCGTAAGATAACCGTTATCAAGCTTTACCACCCTGTTCATCTCATGCTGCCCCATAAGATTGCGCATAAGCCCGTTAAGGTTGATAAACTCCGGCTTCATGAAAAAAGACGCCGCAAAATCGGATTCGAACCTGCTTCCAAGCTCCGAGGTCCACTCTATGGTATCGGGAAGATCATTGATATAAAAATCCATGACCTTAAGATAGCTTTTTGCCCCAATAAGAAGGACGAAAAGAATGAAGCCGGTTATCAATATTACCGCAGAAAGCTTTTTTGTATCCTTCATCACACTTCCTCCCGGATGCACGGGGATAAAGACCCAAACTGCCGGATTCCCGTAAGCTTCTAAAAATTAAAATAAATGAACGGATTATGAGAACCCAGTATCAGAAATGATACCGCCCACAGAAAAATAAAACAATACCCCAGGGGCGCGATGACCGATCTGGTCAACCGCGTATATCTGTTTCTCTCTAAAAGGCTTCCGATATATTTTGCGACCGGCGCGGAAAACACCGCTCCCGCAAGCACAAAGAACCCATACTCCCTCAGGATATGCTTAAGCTCGCTGTCTATAACGGCCGGATTGCCGTAAAGCCCAAACATTCCCTTTAAATAGGCGGCTCCGGTCCCGATATCCGGGCTGTTAAAGATCACCCACAGCGCATTGACAAAGAAGAGTGTCATGACTCTCATGAGGATGCCCGTGACGGGATTTTTATGCCTGTCAGGCCTGATGATAAATTTTTCGATGCACAGGAGCAGAAAATAGCAGAGACCCCAGATAAGGAAGGTCACGTTGGCACCATGCCAGATACCCGTAAGGGCCCATACTATGAGCAGATTAAAGATATTCCTTAAAACGGATACTCTGGAGCCTCCCAACGGGATATATACATAATCCCTGAACCAGCTGCTTAAGGAGATATGCCATCTTCTCCAGAATTCTGTCACCGAGGCTGAGATATAGGGATAATTAAAGTTCTCCTCAAGCTTAAACCCGAATATCCTTCCAAGGCCGATAGCCATATCAGAGTATCCCGAAAAATCATAGAAGATCTGGAGACTGAAGCATATCGAACCAAGCCAGAGCATAAGGGGGGATGCCTCCGCCGCCTCCATTTCCCAGGCCTTCCCCGCAACCACGGAAAGATTGTTGGCCAGTATCACCTTCTTTGCAAACCCCAGGAAAAACCGCCTCACTCCTTCGCTGAAGTCATAGATATCGGTGCTGCGGTCCGCTATCCTTTCCTCTATCGTCTGGTATCTTACAATGGGGCCGGCTATAAGCTGCGGAAAAAAGGAAATATATAAGGCCACATACAGGGGATTCTTCTGTACCTTTACCCTGCCCCTGTATACATCTATGCAGTAGGAAAGGGCCTGAAAGGTGAAAAAGGATATCCCTATCGGAAGAACTATCTCAGGCACCTTCAGCCTGATCCCGGGGATGTGATTCAAAAGGACTACCGTATAATTAAGATATTTAAAAACAAACAAAAGCCCCAGATTAAGGATGACATCAAGGATCATAAGCCCTTTGGACACATCCTTCCTGTCCTTATCGTTAAAGCGGCCTATAAGAACTGCCAGGCCGTAGTTGACGGCAATGGACAAAAGCATGACAAAAACAAACCCGGGTTCCCCGTAAGCGTAAAATATCAGGCTTGCGGCAAGGAGGATATAGTTTTTATACTTATCCCTGGCCACAAAATAAAGAAGGATCACGGGAGGCAAAAATATAAACGTAAAAATCAGGCTTGAAAACACCATATCCCGCTATCCTCCTTACTGCCTTCTCAGCCCCTTGGGATAATGATTCTTCATTACATTTCCAGACAGCTTACCAAACCCCGCGGAAAAGCCGTCCGCACAGATGAGATACCATCCGTTCTCCCCTTCAAAGGGAAAGGTCATGCCCTTCAGGTATTCCTTTATCCGAAGGTCTCCCTCCCCGGAGCCCTCTGTGTAAACAGGGAGCATGACTGACCTCCTGAAATCACCGGGCTTTAGGGAAAGCGCCAGCGCGTGGGAGGGAATGAAATGTCCCTTACGGCTTGTGCCGAGCTGCAATCCGGGACGTAATACCTTAAGTCCCGTAAGCTCAGGACATTCCCCCGGGGCCAGGTAGAGATTATCACCGAATCTGATAAGAGCCTTTCCCATAGGGTCCTTTTTCGTGATCCCCACAGAATCCTCCACCGACACCAGGTTTTCATCGGCAAACTGAAAAAAATCCCTGACATCCTCCGGGGACAGGGATGCTCTCCCCTTTTTTCCTCTCAAGGAAAGCTCCGAAGGATCGCCCTCTCCCTTTATAAGCTTCGCGGCAAAATGACCCTCACCTTTTATCCTGTGGGGCATCAGCCTTATCTGCTCCTTCAGCCTGTATTCCGGATGCTCTTTCAGAAAGATCTCCGTTGTCTCCTCGTTTTCGGCCTTCGAAAAGGTACAGGTGGAATATACGAGTGTTCCTCCGTATTTCAGCATCCTGTCCGCAGCTTTAAGTATCTCCTGCTGCCTCTCTGCGCAGAGCTTAACGATCTCCTCGCTCCACTCGCTTACGGCAGCTTCGTTTTTTCTGAACATCCCCTCCCCCGAGCAGGGGGCGTCAACGAGGATCCTGTCGAAATATTCTTCAAATCTTTCTGAGAGGCGATCAGGCTCCTCGTTTAAAACTATGGCATTCCTCACTGCCATCCGTTCAATATTTTCAGAAAGTATCCTGCACCTTGCGGGGATCACCTCGTTACATATAAGGAGCCCCTTCCCGTTCATCCTTGCGGCTATCTGGGTCGACTTTCCTCCCGGAGCCGCGCAGAGATCGAGTATCCTTAGCCCCTCCTCTCCCTGTGAGCTACCTGACATAAGAAGGTTTACGGGAAGCATCGCGCTCGGCTCCTGTATATAATACACACCCGCGTCATGATAGGGCGATCTTCCGGGCTCGTCCTCGCTGCCGTAATAGAAGCCAGTCTCCTCCCAGGGAATATTTTCCAAATGAAAAAAAGGAGCTAATCCTTTGTTTTGACTAAACAAGTCAATCAGTTCCTTTTTCTCCATTTTAAGAGGGTTTAAGCGAAGTGCCCGCAGACTGCTCTGCCCGTAGCTTTCAATAAACGCCCCGTATTCATCCCCAAGCTGCTCTCTCATGCGGTCCTTAAAGGCCGGCGGAAGCGCGGTGCCCAAGGCCTTTAACCCCATATCAGATGATACCAGCGTTCCAGCTCCTCCTCCGAGAGGAAGCCGTGGCTGGTTCCCATATGTCCGATCTTGTAGGAAGCAAAGAGCAGCGCGTTCTTTATGGAATGTACCGCGTCCGCACTTTCCACATAACAGTGAAGGAAGCAGGAGAACAGAGAATTACCCGCTCCTGCGGTATTGACTATCTCGGTCGTTTTGACCGGCTTATAGTGAGCGAGCAGATCATCGTTTCTGGAATAGATGGTAAGGCCGGAGCTTCCCTGTCCCAGGATTATGATCTTTGCCTTATGGGCATTTGCCACCTTTCTCACAAATTCATCGGGCTCGGTAACGATGTTGTCATCGCTCAGATAGATTATATCCGCAAGCTCCATAAGGTCCTTGTTGAATTCATATTTATCCTCGGTAAAGCCTCTGAAATTGATCGCAAGCGTTTTTCCGGCGTCCTTGGCCGCCTTTGCCAGGGGCCTGCAGAAATTTGCGTTTGCAAGCACCACACAGTCCACATCCGCGATATTCTTTTTGAAGGGCTCTATAGGAAATTCAATGTCCCTTACGTTCTTAATATCCTCAAATATCTGCTGACGCCTGTCGGAATCATAAAGGATCACTGCGGAGGGAGTCGCTGAAAGCGCGGGATAAACATAATCCGCTCCGCTTACCAGGGTATCCTTTAATACCATGTCGGTATTGTCTTCTCCGGTCACCGTAAAGAAGCGAACCTCATCCCCGAGGGCTCTTAAAGCAAGGCATTCATTGTAAGCATCTCCGCCCACATTGGTAAATATACTGTCCGGCTTAGTGACGACCGGCGTGTATTCTATAGGGATGCTCTCCACCTTGACGATCGTTTCAAGCTGAATGATGCCTGCTACCGCAAATTTTTTCATACAAGCCCTCCCTTTCTTCTGTTCAGTACTTTACTCCGTAATAGTTCGGCGTTTCATAATTTCTCATCTGGGCTATCATTTCCGGATCGTATTCGGGAAGTACAGGTGCCGCTCCCATAGCGTTCAGATCCTGCTGTGCCGATATATACCCGGGAGCCTGTGCCGCCGTCTGCTGCCCCGTACTCTGGGAAGCGTTTTCGGACATATACTGATGCTTTGCCTGTTCGACCTGCTGATTCTCTATGTCAGAGCCGTTCTCAGCGCTTTCCTCTGTCTCTTCACCGTTTTTCTTCCCGAAAAGCCCTGAAAAGAAGGATTTTCTTTTAGCCTTTTTCTCCTTTTTGCCGCTTTCCTGGTTCACTCCCTGGGAAGACTTTCCCTGACGGTCCAGCTCTTCCTTCATATATTCGTTGGTGAAGGCATTTCTGTAGGCGAGGACCTCATTAACAGGCATCTCCTGAGTGGCTCCGTTCATATCGTAATTGTTTACCGAATTATATAATTCAGCGTATGCTGCGGAATCGTCCTCATAATAATCCTGATACATGGGAGCCCCAGGAAACATGGACATTCCGTTTTCATCCATATAAATTCCGTCCTGATAGGGCAGCTCCGCTCCGTAATAGCCCTGCTCATCATAATTCTCCGAAAAGCCGGTCATATCCTGGCCCCCGAAGGCATACATATCCTCACGGCCCTGATCGATGCTCTCTATGTTTACGGCCTCTTCCTTAGGCGGGAGCTGTCCGGATATGCTTACCTCCAGATCCTCGACCGCTTCCTCAAGCCGTTTTGAATACAGGGCACTTAAATCTATCATATCCGAGTCGGAGGCGCCATCCGCCGCACTGATCTCCCTTGCTATGGTATCGGCGCTTTCCCTTGATGCCTCTTCGTTATTTATCCCTGCAATGGCGGCCTCCGTGACTGCCTTCTCCATATCCGTCCCGGGCTCAGTCACAGGCTCAGTGCCTGCCTCACTTTCCGCAGAAGCAACAGCCTCGGCCTCAGCCTCAGCCTTGACCGTTTCGGTCACAGCTTCCTTCAGCTGTTCTTCCCGGCCTTCTGCCTCCTTTGCCCCGGTTACAGCCTTTGCTTCCCCGGTCTCCTTTGTTAAAGCCTCTGCAGCGGAGGTCTCCTTTTCCGCGGGAGTCTCTTTTATTTCCTCAGCCCTGACCGCTGTTTCCTCTTTCTTCTCCTCCTTAAGGACCGCACTCTCAGTGCTCTTAAGCTCCCCTGACTTATCCTCCTTAACGAAAGGCCTGACCTTTTCGCTCTCCTTTACCGGCTCGGCTGCCTTACCGGTCCCCGCTTCCTTTGCCGTCCTGTTTTCGGATTTGCCGGACGCAGCCTTCTCACCGGCCTTTTTCTCAGTCTTTTTAGGGATAGGGACTCCGAACACGGAGGTATCCCTTCGGGCAAGCCTTTCCTCAAAGGAAAGCTCTGAGGCCTTTTTCACCCTGTCCTCGGAGGCTGCCCTGTTCAGCTGCCTTGCCAGCTGGCTGAGCGAGGACATACGGCTCTCCTTCTGGCCCTCCTTCTGAGCTTCCTTCTTTTTATCTTTTTCCTTCTCCCTCTCCCTTAAGCCGCTCATTATGATACGGTTGCCGGAGACTGTATCAAGAGGCCTGATAAAGGAGCTTCTGTGATAACCCGGCTTGTAGAGATGGTCCCTCAGCATGACCAGATAGCCCGAAAACTCATCATTCATGGCATCAAGATCAGGCTCCTCATCCTCCCTGAAGCGGTCCTTTATAAAGCCCTCCGACATCCAGCTTATCATATTTATGACCCGGTTCACATCCACAAAATCATCAAACCTGGTCATGTCCGCCTGTCTGTAGATGGAATTATAGGTCTCTCCCAGCACGTCCCTGTCATCTCCTATGGCCTCCAGCGCATCGGGATGATTCTCAAATCTGATGCTGTCGATGAACTGCTGCATGTAGGGATAGTTCCTCATCACTCTGGTCTTGACTCCTTCGATGGTCCTCTGGATCTCGAAAAAATCATGCTCATCCTTCCTGACTGACTGAGACAGCTCAAGCATCATATATTTTACGCTGTAGTCATATATGAACTCGTAAGCCCCCTTCTTGGACTCGAAATAATGGAACAGAAGTCCCTTTGATATCCCGGCAGTCTTAACAATGACATCGGTACTTGCCTTTTTGTAGCCGTTTTCCGCAAACACTTTTAAGCAGGCGTTAATAATAGCGTCCTGCTTCTCTTTTTTTACATCAAAAAACTTCGGATTCATTCATTTTCCCCCAATGATCACAACGCTTAAAATCCGATCAGAAGCTGTAACGACCCCTTTTGTTACAATTTCTGACTATTTCAGTCAAATCATAGCATAGTTAACATAATCCGTCAACGCGCAGTTTATGTTTTTTTAATAATCTTTATGATTAGATTATGATTAGGGGGAAGGCTCCGTTTCCGTCAATGCCTGAAATGTCTCATTCCCGTAAATACCATGGCGATCCCGTACTCATCCGCCTTATCTATTGACTCCTGATCCCTTATGGAGCCTCCCGGCTGGATAATGGCGGTAATGCCTGCTTCATGCGCTGCCTCTACGGTATCCGCAAAAGGGAAGAACGCGTCTGAGGCCAGTACCGCGCCAGAGAGGACATCCCCGCCGATGAGCTCCCTTGCGTGGTCGATACACTGCCTTGCCGCCCATACACGGTTCACCTGTCCGGGGCCTATGCCTACGGAACCGGTGTCCTTTACGATGACTATACCGTTTGACTTCGTATACTTGACGATCCTCATTCCGAAGCGCATATCCTCAAGCTGCTTCGGGGAGGGCTTCGTCTTTGTCACAACCTTAAGCTCGTCCTCCTCATAAAGCTCTGAATCTATGCTCTGTACTATGATGCCTCCGTTTATCTTCTTGATATCAAGGGCCTTTCTGTCCTGCGGCTCAGAGATATCCGTAAGCCTCAGTATCCTCAGGTTTTTCTTTTCCTTAAGCAGCAAAAGAGCATCATCGTCGTAGCCCGGTGCCGCCAGCACCTCAAGAAATACCGGCTTTATGGCCTTTGCAAGCTCAAGCGTAACATTTCTGTTCATTACCAGTATCCCGCCGTAGATAGATATCTTATCCGCGCTGTAGGCCTTTTCCCAGGCCTTTAATATTGCCTTTTCCCAGGTCGGCTCCGAATCAACGGGACAGTCCTCTCCGTCATACACCCTGACCGATCCGACTCCGCAGGGATTTCCGTGCTTGCAGGCAACCACCGTAGGATCGCTGAACTCCTTAAGCAGTTCCAAAGCCCCGTTAGTATCATTGATGTTGTTAAAGGAAAGCTCCTTTCCGTTTAACTGGACCGCATCCGTAAGGGAGCCCTTCTTTTTCCCGATCTCCCTGTAAAATGCAGCCTTCTGGTGCGGATTCTCCCCGTAGCGAAGATCCATGAGCTTTTCCCAGGTAAGGGTAAGCGTCCCGGGAAAGTCCGTATCGTTTCTCTCCCTCCTAAGCCAGGCCGCGATCATTGCGTCATAATTGGCCGTATGCTCAAATACCTTCTGCATAAAATAAAACCTGGTCTCAGGGCTGATCCTTCCGTCTTCCTTCAGCTCCTTCAGCAGAAGTCTGTAATCGGAAGGGTCCGTAACGACAGCCACATCCTGGTAATTCTTGGCCGCGGCCCTTAACATCGTAGGTCCGCCTATATCTATGTTCTCCACGACCTCGGCTCTTGTCACCCCGTCCTTAAGGACAGTTTCCTTAAACGGGTAAAGATTTACGATCACGATATCTATGGGCTCGATTCCAAGCTCCGAAAGCTGCTTTAAATGCTCCGGGTTATCCCTCATTGCAAGGATACCTGCATGTATCACGGGATGCAGGGTCTTTACCCTTCCGTCAAGGCACTCGGGAAAGCCGGTAAGCTCAGATATCTCAACCGCGTTTATTCCTTCCTCCCTAAGCTTTTTACAGGTTCCTCCGGTGGAGATTATCTCACACTTAAGAGACTCAAGCTCCTTAGCAAGCTCTGTTATTCCCGTCTTGTCAGAAACGCTTATTAACGCCTTCATTCTGTTCCTCCCTGTTTAAATATTTATTCTCAAAAGCTTCTCTGGTCATTGGTTCATCAAAATAAAAGCCCTGGACATTTCTCACCTTAAGCCCGGACACCGCCAGGTATTCCTCCTCGGTCTCGATCCCCTCCACACAGAGCTTGATCTTAAGCGGCTCCAGAAATTCACCGGCGGTCCTGATAAACGACTTTACATACGGGTCGCTATCTATGTTCTTCACAAACTTCTGCCCTATCTTAACAAGGCTTAAGGGCAGCTCCTTAATGTGATTGAAGGAAAAGCTTCCGGTCCCGAAATCATCGAGCGCCACCTGGCATCCGAGCAGCTTTACCTCCCTTAAGGCTCTCTTCAGCCCGGGAAGCAACGTCATATCAAAAACATCCGAAAACTCCAGAACAAGGTTCCTCGGATTTACACCCGTTTCGGTTATGATGTCTGACAGGACAAAGGGAAAATTATCCTGAAGGAGCTGCTCGGGAGCAATATTGACATATGCCTTGAAATACGGATGACCCGACTCGTTCCAGGACTTAAGCACGCTGCAGAGTTCCTTTAAAAGATGATTGCCTATGGGTACTATTATCCCTGACTGCCTCGCGTTCGGAACAAACTGCTCGGCCTGCATGAAGCCCAGGGCTTTCGAGCTCCACCGAAGCAGCGCCTCCGCTCCCGTGCATTTGTTTTTTTTGCTGATATCTATAACCGGCTGGTAATACAGGGGAAATTCCGTAAGAACCCCCGGTTCAACGCTTATATCCTTAAAATCCTTAACATAAGCTTCCTTTGGGGATTCCTTTACAGCTGCCCTTTCAGCTTCGCCTGCGGACTCTTTTTCAGGTTCCTTTACAGCTTCCCTCACGGATTCTTTTTCAGGCTCCTTTACAGCTTCCCTCACGGACTCTTTTTCAGGCTCCTGTATGAGAAGGGCCGCTTTTTCAGCATCTGTCCCAGGCTCCGCCGAAGCCTCCTCCGCAAATTCGGCGGCGGCTTTCTCCGTAAGAGCCTGTCCCCTGTCCGCCCTCTTTCTCTCCGTTATGTCAAATAGTGAATAGAGAACGGCATATCTTCCGTCTACCCACTTTATAACATTTCTGTGATAATCAAAATGCCTGCCGGCCTTTTCATACTCTATCTCCGTATGAAGATCATTTCTGTCGTCGTCAGAGGCTAAGAGCCTGTTTAAGGTCCCGTCCTTAAGCTCCTGCTCAAATTCCTCCTCCATCCTTTTATTAATGAAGATAAACTCTCCGCTCTGACGGTCCTTTACACAGATATAGCTGCCGACGTTATTTAATATGACCTTCAGGGAAATAACGG
>DFEA01000015.1:0-12268 GCA_002368575.1 Lachnospiraceae bacterium UBA3814
TAGCCCCTTGTTACAGGGGGTTCGCCGCTTGCAAGCCCTATCTCACGCTGCGCCATCGAAAAACGGGTCAGCGAGTCCATCATGAGCAGCACATCCTTCCCCTGGTCCCTGAAGTACTCCGCAATGGCCGTAGCGGTCATGGGAGCCTTCTTTCTTACAAGAGCAGGCTTATCGGAGGTGGCACATACAACAATGGAGCGCTTCATGCCCTCCTCTCCCATGTCTCTCTCTATGAATTCCCTTACCTCTCTGCCCCTTTCGCCGATAAGCGCGATAACGTTGATATCAGCCTTTGTGTTTCTGGCAAACATACCCAGTAGAGTGCTCTTTCCCACTCCGGAGCCCGCAAATATTCCGATACGCTGACCCTTGCCAATGGTCAGTATCCCATCTACGGCCTTGACCCCTAATGCCAGAGGCTCCCTGATGATCTCCCTGTCCATAGGGTCGGGCGGGTTTGAATCTATCGGATAGCTCTTCCCGGTCCTTAGCCTCGTTCCGTCGGGCATCCTTCCCAGGCCGTCAAGCGTAAGCCCAAGCATTTCCTCACCGACACTGACGGTCAGGGGCTCTCCGGTGTTTTCCACTATGCAGCCGTAGCCTATGCCCTCAGTCACATCATAGGGCATAAGAAGGGTGCGGTTATTGCGGAAGCCCACCACCTCGGCTTCCACATACTTTCCCGTCTTTTTATCTATTATGATGCGGCACAGGTCGTTAAGTCTGGCGTCCGGTCCGATCGACTCGATGGTGAGCCCCACCACGTTTACTACCTTGCCCAGCCTTTTAAAATATGTTTTTTCAAGAGCATGACGGTACTTGTTGTTATTGTTCATAAGACCTCTGATATTTACTTCGGCGGACCGCCGCAGCTACTCCTTTGTATAGGATAAAAGCCGAAGCTCCTTTTTTAAAAGCGAAAGCTCGGTCCCCAGCCCGCATTCATATATCCCGCTTTCACATTCGATAAAGCAGTCCGACTGCTTCAGTGTAACATCCTCAACGATGTCCACCGAATCCACCCCGCCCACGCTGTTAAGAATATCCTCCTTGAAGGCGCTCACGTAAGCGTAATCCTCGGGCGACACGTGGACGAAAAAGTTCTTTCCTCCCTCAATGTTCTTTATGGCTTCCTTCATCAGGTTCAGTACTATATCCGTCTGATCGGACAGGTTCACTCCGAGGACATGCTCAAATACGTCTGTAAGATCCCTTACAAGCTCCGTTTCCATGGTCTCGTATTTCTGAGCATACTCTTCTCTGAGCCTGTCGGCCTCTTCCTTAAGGGCCTGCTCCCTGACCTGGAACTCTGCCCCGGCTTTCTGAAGGCCCTCCTGATAGCCCTCTCCGGCGCCTTCGTTCCTTGCCTGCTCCTTTATGCCTTCGGCTTCTCCCCTTGCTTCCTCTATTATCCTCTGCGCTTCGGCCCCGGCCTCCGCCGTGATACGGTCGGCCTCCTCCTGTGCCTGTCTGAGGAGCTCCTCGGTGTCCACCTTTGGGGTATTGTCCTTTATGACATTACCGATGCCCGATACGAAATCCTCTCCCTCGCCTGGCTCCTCATCGCCTAGAAGAGCCTCCACCTGCTCGGCATTGAGCCCGTAGGAAAAGTCGTCCGCAAAGGCCTCGTCGCCGTCCATTTCAAGGATCTCCGAAAGCTTCTGCATCCTGTCCGCGATCAGGTTATTGGAATCTATGACCCTGGCGTCATCTGTTTTTACCACATAATGGTTGGATTTATAAAGATTACCGCTAGACAACTATCTCGTCACCTCCGCCGCGGGAAATAACGATCTCGGACGAATCCTCAAGTCTTCTGATGATATTTACTATCTTCTGCTGAGCCTCCTCAACATCCTTCATCCTTACGGGACCCATGAATTCCATGTCTTCCTTGATCATTACCGCAAGACGCTTCGAAAGGTTGTTGAAGATAGCGTTCTGGACCTCCTCGTTGGCGCCCTTAAGCGCAACGGCCAGATCACTGTTGTCAACATCTCTGAGCACCCTCTGGATGGCTCTGTCGTCCAGCAGAAGGATATCCTCGAATACGAACATCTTCTTTCTGATCTCATCGGCAAGCTCGGGCTCGTCGATCTCCAGAGTTTCCATGATATGCTTCTCGGTGCTTCTGTCTACGGTGTTGAGTATCTCAACCACCGAATCCACACCGCCGACTATCGTGTAATCCTGGTTCACCAGGTTCGAAAGCTTGGTCTCAAGGATCTTCTCCACATCCTTTATAACATCGGGCGACGTCCTGTCCATGGTAGCTATCCTCTTTGCGACATCCGACTGTCTGTCCGGAGGCAGTGCCGAGATTATCAGGGCGGACTGAGCCGGACTTAAATAGGATAAAATAAGCGCAATAGTCTGCGGGTGCTCATCCTGAATGAAGTTGAGCACCTGCGACGCTTCTGTTTTCCGTATGAATTCGAAGGGCTTGACCTGAAGCGAGGCGGTAAGCTTTCCGATAACCTCCATGGCCTTTTCGGCGCCCAGGGCATTCTCCAAAAGCTCCTTGGCGTATCCGATACCGCCCTCTGCTATGTACTGCTGTGCGAGGCAGACCTGATAAAACTCTTCTATGACCTGCTCCTTGACCTGCGGAGTGATACTCCGTGTGTTAGCTATTTCCAGTGTGAGCTCTTCTATTTCCTCTTCCTTGAGGTACTTGAATATCAGCGCTGATCTCTCGGGCCCGAGCGCTATCAGCAGTATCGCGCTCTTCTGGAGCCCGGAGATCATATCACCGGACTGCTGCATTGGCATATTTTATTTTACCCCCACTCCTCATTGAGCCAGTTTCTTAAAAGCTGGGCCGCGGCGTCAGGATTATCATCCACGAACTTCTCAACCATGAGCCTGACCTCCGACTTGGTCTCCAGCTCGATATCTTCGACCCCCATATTTTCCTGTGTTGTCTCAAGCATATCCTCGACGGAAAGCTCCTCTTCCTCCTCGACCTCTTCCTTTTCCCTTCTGAGGCTTGAGAAGACCACAAATCCCAACAGTGCCAGGATCAGGACTATCAGTATGATCTGCGCGATATCGGCGGCATCTATCTGCAGGCCCTCATCCGGCTGGAAGATTGGAACATCATAGGCTATTATCGAAATATTCGCGACGGGTATGCCCGTAGCGTTCGCTACAAGGGTCACCATGTCGTCGTCCACGGTCCTTCTTACCATGTCGGAATTTTCCGCTACGAACTGGTCGAAGGTTATCCCGTCCAAAAGGCCCTGGTTCCTGAGCTCCCGTTCCTTATATATCACATAGTGAGACGCGGTGACCGCAACGGATGAGCTACCGTAATCGATGACTCCCGAAGGCGTCACGGTCTCCTCTATCTCCTCGCTGGGAAGATAGTCACTGGACTCCTCGTTTACGGAATACCTTGAGTTAGTCCCATCCTCTATGACGTAGGTCTGTTCCTCGGTGTTGGTATCGGTCCCCGGAATGCCGCTTATGGCTCCCTGGCCCTCGGCCTCGTAGGAATCCGTATGCGCAAGGACATTCGTACCGTTTTCATCCGCCTGCGTATATTTATGCGAGGTTCTCTTTGACGAGCCGAAGGCCATGTTTAAGTTTGTCGCGACCTTCACATCCTCAAAAAGATTCGAGCCCAAAAGGACCTGTGTGACCTCCTGCTTGACAAGCCTTTCCGCCTCGTTCTTGAGCTGTATCTGATCCGTAGCCTTTAAGGTCACGTTTTCCTCCGCCGCCTCCGCGCCGGAGAAAAGAAGATTTCCGTTGGAATCTATGATCGTAATGTTGTCAGTAGTCTTATTTCCGAGGGCGGTTGCGATGTTTCTTGCAAAGTTCTCCGCGACTCCCTTTCCAAGCTCCTCGTTAAGATCCAGCATGACGCTTGCGTAGGATTCCTCCTTTTCCGCAAGCAAAGTACCGTCGTCCGTGGGGATTGACAGCGTAACGTATGCCGCGCTCACCGCGGGCACCGACATCATTATCTCCTCAAGGCGCTTTTCCCGGTAAAGCTTGTAGGTCTTCTCCTTATCGGATTCTGTTGTGGAAAAGCCTCCCGCCAGAGCGTCATTTAAGGAATAGCTGTCCGCCGGTATGCCGTTTGCCCCAAGCAAAAGGGTCGCCGTAGCGATGCTCTCCTTACGGACGGAAATGATGAGTCCGTCGTCCGTGACCTGATATTCTATCCCGTCCCCGGTAAGAAGGTCTATGATCTCCGAAGCCTCCTTCGTGGATTCGCAGGTGACAAGGGTGACATACTGCGGTCTGGTAAGGATCGTTCCCAGTATAACAAGCGCCAGGATAATCCCTGCCGCCGTGCTTATGATTATCGTTTTCTGTTTGGAGGTAAATTTATTCCACCATTCAAGGATACGCTGCGGTATTTCCCTCAATCTGTCAGCCACTTCCCTGCCTCCTTTTCTGCACCGATTTTCCTGCGGAAAATCGTGTGCTTAGGAACGATCTTCAGATCGTTCCGATCCGTTCGTTTTAACGAACGGATCATTTCCTTGTCTGCACCGCTGCGCCGATTCGTTTACGAATCGTGCGCTCTCCTTACACCTGTATCTGCATCAGCTCTCTGTATGCCTCGATAAACCTGTCTCTGAGCGCGACGGTATAGCTTAATGCCGTCGAAGCCTTGGCTGCCGCGATGGAAAGATCATGCGTATTTTCCGAAATACCCATGGCAAATTTGATCTGCTCCTCCTCGGAATCATGAAGCAGCGCATTGGTCTCGTTTATATTGCTCATGGCGGAATCCAGAAACGACTTAAACCCCTCATCAGCCTGAGGCACCGTCGTTGCCGCCCTTGCCGCCGCATTTGCTATTGCCGCAGAGCCTGTGCTTCTTATGTTGGAAATCTCCATTCCCATCCCTCCCTGCGCTAATTTCCGAAGGAAATTATGCGCTTAGGAACGATCTTCAGATCGTTCCGATCCGTTCGTTTTACCGAACGGATCATTTCCTTGTCTGCGCTAATTTCCGAAGGAAATTGTGCGCTAAGAACGAACTTCAGTTCGTTCCGTTTTAACTCCTTCCGATCGACAGCCCGGTCGTCGCCATGCTCTTTGAGGCATTAAAGGCCGTAGCGTTAGCCTGATAAGCCCTCGTCGCATCGATAAGGTTCGTCATCTCGGTAACGATATTAACGTTCGGATACCATACATATCCATCGTCATCCGCATCGGGATGGGCCGGATCATATACCCGTTTCATGGGCTCCTTCTGATCTTCATATACCCCGCTCACCTTGACACCGTCGCCGATATCCATGCCTCTGGTCTTTCTGAATATTGTCCCGAACTGTGTAGGGTCCATCGTCTTTTCCGTAAACCTGACCACCTTCCTGACATAGGGCGTACCGTCCTCTGTTCTGGTGGTATTGGCATTGGCCACATTCTGAGAGATGATATCCATCCTGTAGCGCTCGGCAGTGAGTCCCGACGCATTAACTCCAAAGGTCTTAAAAATACTCATAGCATTTCCTTTCTGCGCCGACTTCCGAAGGAGATCGTGCGCTTGGGCATAAACTTCAGTTTGTGCCGATCCGTAAAGCCTTACTTGCCAAGCACGGCCTTTATGTTGGTAAAGTGCTCGTTGATGCTCTGGACCAGAGCATTATATTTAAGCTGATTCGATGCCAGTTCTACATTTTCGGTATCGATATCCACATTGTTCCTGTCCAGCCTGTATGCGTATCCTGAATAATCGGAATAGGTTCTGGGATTGATCTTTGACAGTCCGCGCTTGTTAAGGCTGTTTACCTTTTCATCCAGTGAAACATATTTGCTGGCCTTTAACGCATGCTTAAGCTCCGCCTCAAAGGACACGTCCTGCCTCTTATAGCCGGGGGTGTCCACGTTAGCGATATTATGCGCTATAGCCTGGTTCCTCATCCAGGCACCGTCAGCCGCCTTGTCAAGCACGTTGACATAATTATAGACATCAGAATTGATCATTTCTACTCACCCCTGTTCTATTATATTGATTTTTCACAAAAAAACAATATATTCTAATGTAAAAAAACAAACGGATCTCAGCCGGTGCCAAAATCCGTTTTATCCATCCTACAATTCCGTTTATAGGAAATATTCAATTCAGCCCTTTGAAAGATCACCGGCAGTACCTATCTCGTCGAATACCACGGGATTAAGGACCTTGATATAGGTGCCCTTCATTCCGGAGGACTTCGACTCTATCACTCCGGCACTCTCAAGCTTTCTAAGAGCATTCACTATGACCGAACGGGTTATCCCCGCCCTGTCGGCTATCCTGCTTGCCACAAGGATGCCCTCTGTTCCGTTAAGCTCTTCAAATATCTGCCTCAGAGCCTCGGTCTCCGTGGCTGACATGGTAGAAAGAGCGGCGCGCACATCCTTTACACGCCTCAGCTCCTCAGCGTTCTCATCGGTGAGTGCTCTGATCATCTCAAGCCCCACCACCGTAGCTCCGTATTCACACAATATTATATCGTCAATATCGTACTGATTATTAATATCGCTGTTGTAAAAAAATAAAGTTCCCAGCCTCTCCCCCGCTATATCGATGGGAGTTATGAGCGCCTGATAGCTTCCCGCCTTCTCCTCCTCAAAGCCAAGCGTAAGGAGATTAACGTTCTCCTTGGTTGAGAGAATGCCGAGCAGCCTCTCGTTCAGGCTCTCGTCTATGAACTCTCCCACTCTGCTCTTAAGAAGCTCCCCGATGGTTTGGGTATCCCGTCTGTCGCCTAACCCCAGAAGCTTTCCCTTTCTGCTGATAACAAGGACATTCGAGGAAAGGATATCCTTAAGCACCTCACAGATGTCATTAAATACGAATTTGCTTGAATTATTATTATGCAGGAGCCTGTTCAGCATCCTGGTCTTATCCAGTAACTGTAAGCTGCTCATATCCTTCTTCCCGTACTGAAACGATCAGTTTTGTCTATGCATTATTATATAACGGCTTGCCATGATAATTCAAGCTGTTTTCAGTCATTTTTTTACTCCTCGGCGGATTCGTCTGACATTTCATCCGCCCTGCGGTCAATTATCGTGCCGCATTCGGAATTAATGCACTGGAGCTTTGAGCCCTTTTCTACCATCAGTCCGCCGCATTTGGGGCATTTTTCTTCAGTGGGACGCTGCCAGGACATAAAATCGCATTCGGGACCGTTTTCACAGCCGTAAAACCTCCTGCCCTTTCTTGTCTTCCTGACCACCAGCTCTCCGCCGCACAGCGGACACTTTACGCCGATCTTTTCCAGATAGGGCTTGGTATTCCTGCATTCGGGAAAGCCCGGACAGGCTAAGAACTTTCCGTGAGGCCCGTATTTTATCACCATATTCCTGCCGCACTCCTCACAGATGACGTCACTTACCTCATCCCTTACCTCGACGTGTTCGAGCTCCTTTTCAGCCTGCTTTACGGCTTCGTCCAGGTCAGGATAGAAATTGGCTATTATAGTGTGCCAGTCCAGGGTCCCCTCGCCTACATTATCGAGAAGGATCTCCATATTAGCGGTAAAATCCTTGTTGACGATGCTGCTGAAGGAGCTCTTCATGATCTTGTTTACCGCTTCGCCAAGCTCGGTGACAAAGATATTCCTGTTTTCCTTTGCTATATACCTCCTGGTCAGGAGGGTCGTGATCGTAGGGGCATAGGTGCTGGGCCTTCCTATTCCCAGCTCCTCAAGGGTCCTCACAAGTGAGGCCTCCGTAAAATGCGGCGCGGGCTGCGTAAAGTGCTGCTTTGCGTCAAAGGAGCCAAAGCTCAGGCTGCTTTCGGTCGTAAGCTCGTTTAAAAGAAGATTTTCCTCCTCCTTCTCATCCTCGTCCGTGGTATACACCTTCATAAAGCCGTCAAAAACAAGCTTTGAAGCGGACACGCTGAAGCGGTGCTCCCCCGCGCTTATCCTTACCTGCACGGTATCATATCTGGCCTGGCTCATCCTGCTTGCGGTAAATCTTTTCCATATAAGAGTATACAGCCTCAGCTGGTCCCTTGACAGGGAATCCTTAAGCCTTGAGGGGAGCCTGTTTATGTCCGTTGGTCTTATGGCTTCATGGGCATCCTGGATCTTCCTTGAATCCTTTGCCGGCGCGGCATTTTCCGCCATGTAAGCGTCCCCGTACTGTTCCTTTATGTATTCTGCCGCCATTTCCTCCGCTTCCTTCGCGACCCTGACGGAATCGGTACGCAGATAGGTTATTATTCCCACCGTGCCCTCGTCCTTTACATCCACTCCCTCGTAAAGCTGCTGGGCGATCCTCATTGTCTTCTGCGTGGAAAAGTTAAGTGTCCTGCTTGCCTCCTGCTGCAGCGTAGAGGTAGTAAAGGGAAGGGGCGCCTTTTTCCTTCTTTCGCCCTTCTTTACATCGGTGACGGTATATTTTTCTCCCTTCAGCTCCTCCTCAAGCCTTTCAAGCTCCTCCTTTGAGCCTATATCGGCCTTTTCGCCGTTCTTTCCCGCATAACGGGCAATAAGAGGCTTTTTTTCACCGCTGACCTCAAGGGAAACATCCAGGGTCCAGTACTCCTCCGGGATAAAGGCATCGATCTCGGCCTCTCTGTCACAGATAAGCCTCAGCGCCACCGATTGCACCCTTCCGGCGCTCAGTCCCCTCTTCACCTTAGCCCAGAGAAGGGGCGATATGCGGTAGCCCACTATCCTGTCAAGCATACGCCTTGTCTGCTGGGCATCCACCAGGTTAAGATCTATATCCCTTGCATGCTTTAAGGATTCCTTTACGGCATTTTTTGTGATCTCGTTAAAGGTGATACGCTTTACATTCTTACTTTTTTCGTCCAGATTGAGCGCCTTTAAAAGATGCCACGAAATGGCCTCGCCTTCACGGTCCGGGTCGGTTGCCAGATATATCTTATCGGCCTTCTTTGCGGCCTTTCTTAAGGAAGCCAAGAGCTCACCCTTGCCTCTTATGGTAATATACTTGGGCTCGTAATTATGCTCTGTGTCTATGCCGAGCTGACTTTTGGGAAGATCCCTTACATGTCCGTTGCTGGCCATCACCTCATAATTGGGACCCAGAAATTTCTTTATGGTCCTGACCTTGGCAGGAGACTCGACTATAACAAGATTCTTAGCCATACTGATACACTCCCTTTTTTAAAGCTGAACCACACTATACACCCAACAGCGAGGGCAAGTCAAGAATAATACGGGAGCCAGGTTGCGGGAGGGAGGGGTCGGTGCTATCATAGACGGCGGAGGAAGCAGCATGGAAAACAGAACATATATCGCCATAGATCTGAAGAGCTTCTACGCAAGCGTCGAATGTGTGGAGAGGGGGCTCGACCCGCTTGATACAAACCTTGTCGTCGCGGATCCGTCACGAAGCGATAAGACCATATGCCTTGCCGTATCCCCGGGGCTCAAAGCCTTCGGTATACCGGGAAGGCCAAGACTGTTCCAGGTGATCAGGGCTGTAAACGAGATAAATATCAGGCGCAAAAGCAGGGCACCCGGGCAGGAGCTTACCTGTCGCTCCCCCTTCTTATCGGAGCTTTCGGCAAATCCTTCAGCAGAGCTTGACTATATCGTGGCTCCTCCGCGGATGGCTCTGTACATGCGCTACAGCACCGATATTTACAGTATCTATCTCCGATATATAGCTCCCGAGGATATCCATGTCTATTCCTGCGACGAGGTATTCATGGATGTGACCTCCTATCTTGACACCTACGAAATGACAGCCCGAAAGCTCACCGCAAGGATAATACGGGATGTATCTGAGGCCACCGGCATTACCGCCACTGCAGGCATAGGGACCAATCTTTTTCTCTGTAAGGCCGCAATGGATATAATGGCCAAGCATATCCCCGGTGATGAGGACGGGGTAAGGATCGCCGAGCTTAATGAGCAGAGCTTCCGAAAGGAGCTGTGGTCGCATACTCCCCTTACCGATTTCTGGAGGATAGGCGCAGCCACGGAGAAAAAGCTTAATGAAAACGGCCTGTATACACTCGGTGATGTCGCAAGAGAATCCGAGATAAATGAAGACTACTTTTACCGCACCTTCGGTGTAAACGCCGAGCTTTTGATAGACCATGCCTGGGGTTTTGAGCCAGTAACGATCGCTGATATCAGACAGTATAAGCCCGAAAGCAGGAGCATAAGCTCCGGTCAGGTCCTCATGCGTCCCTACAGCTTTGATGAGGCCCGCACAGTCGTCCGGGAAATGACCGATGCCCTTTCTCTCGACCTTGTGGAAAAGGGCCTGGTCTGCAGCACAACGGTGCTGACGATAAGCTATGAAGCCCTGAAGGATACAAAGGCTTACACGGGCGAGATTCATTTAAACTATTACGGAAAGCCGGCTCCAAAGCACGCTCACGGCACCGCGCACCTTCCGTGGCCGACTTCCTCCTCCGATATCATGACAGAGGCTGTACTTAAGCTGTATGACAGGATAGTTGACAGAAAGCTTCTGATAAGAAGGATAAATATAGCTGCCTTGAAAACAGTTCCGGAAAAAGAGGCTTCCGCTCAGCCTGAAAACGGCCAGCTGAACCTGTTCTCCGATTTCGGGCTGAATAACCTGAGCAGGGACCAGGAGGAAAGGTTCCTTAAGGAAAGAGCCCTGCAGCAGGCAGAGCTTAAGATCAGAAGGAAGTTTGGCAATAACGCCATCCTCAGAGGCACAAGCTTCAGGGAGGGCGCTACCGGAAGGGAACGAAACGCCCAGATAGGGGGACATAAGGCGTGAAAAGGAATGATTACAGCGATATAATCGATCATCCGCATCATCAGTCGGCCTCAAGGCCTCATATGTCGATGAATGACCGGGCGGCACAGTTTTCCCCCTTTGCAGCCCTTACCGGATATCATGCCGCGGTTGACGAAACTGCAAGGCTTACGCAGAAGCGGATCATACCGGATGAGGATGCGATAGCCGCGGTTGACGAGGCTCTCAGGTATCTTTCGGGAAGGGTCTCAGAGCATCCCGAGGCTCTCATCACATTTTTTGTGCCTGATGATAAGAAGGAGGGAGGCTCCTATACCGAAAAAGCCGGAAGGGTCAGCAAAATAGACATGTATAACCGGTCTGTCCTGTTCATGAGCGGAGAAAGCATCCACTTTGAGGATATCCTGCACATTGAATTGCCTCAGGAGCCGACCTGACCGGTTTTCCCTGAAAACAGACAGGAGGGGCTTCCCCCTCCTGTTTTCCCGTGACGCCACGGGCACCTATATCTCAAAGCTTCCCACATTCTTTCCGGCAACATAGTACACTCTGTTTTCCTCGGGCTTGATATAGATGTTCAGCCCGCCTCTGCTCTTTCCGGCAGCTTCCCTTGCCCTGTTGATGATATCCGCATATGGGATCGCCTTTCCCATATACTGAAGCTCTATGCTTATATTATCAGCACCCGCACTGACACCTCCGGCGGTCTCCTGCTCGTTTGCTTCCTTTTGCTCTGATGCTTTGACCTTCTCCCTGCCTGATTTCCTGTCTTTAGCAGGCTTTTTCTCCTTTTTGGACCTGCTGCCTGCCCCGGCACGGGAGCCCTTCTTCTGTTTGGGAGCCTTTTCCGCCTCTGACGGCTTCTCTGTAATGACCTCATTACCTGCTTCCTTAAGAGCGGGCTCTTCCTTTGCCTTAACAGGCTCCTCTGTATCCTCTGCCTTCCCGGGCTTTTCGGGCTCCTCTGCCTTTACAGGCTCCTCTTCCTTAACGGGCCCGGGTTCAGCCTTTGGTTCGTCCGAAAAGTATGCCTCGTCCTTTCCGTAAAACCTTGCAAGTGCAGAGACCAGAGCCGCGCCCGGCTTGCTTATACCCCTTTCCACACGCGAATAGGTATTTATATGAACTCCCAGGACTTCCGCCATATCCTTCTGGGACAGGCCTTTTTCATTTCTCAGCTTTACCAACTTCTTTTCAAGACCCATGACATTATCTCCTTATTTCTTCTTCTTTCCCTTTCCCTTCGGAGCGTTGACCGCATCCTTAAGAGCCTTTCCCGCTTTAAAGGCAGGCGCCGCTGAAGCAGCGATCTTTATTTCCTCGCCGGTCTGGGGATTTCTGCCCGTTCTTGCCGCTCTCTCCCTTGTTTCAAACGTGCCGAAGCCAACGAGAGTCACCTTTTCCTTTTTGGAAAGCTCTTCGGTCACAGTATCCGTAAAAGCCTCAAGCACGGCGCCGGCATCCTTTCTGGATACTCCGGCCTTATCCGCCAGCACAGCTATCAGTTCTGTTTTATTCATAACATAACCTCCATTAAATAAATATAGTGTAACTATTGTATCATTAAACAGCCGCATATACAAGCCTTCGCCGC
>DFEA01000015.1:12331-31146 GCA_002368575.1 Lachnospiraceae bacterium UBA3814
GCCTTAATTATCCAGCTTCGCGGCCGCCTCCTTCAGCAGGCTTATGACGGGAAGGTGCTGCGGGCATACTCTCTCACACTGTCCGCAGGCCACGCAGTCAGCCGCCCTGCCGTTTCCGGAGCTCACAAGGCCCTTATAGAATGTTCTCGGCCTGAAATCTTCATTATATAATGTCATGGTATTGATGACCCTGAACACATCAGGGATGCTTATCCCTGCGGGACAGCCGTCGCAGCAGTATCTGCACGCCGTACACCCGATCTGCTTAATGTCCAGCATGATCCCGGTCACCTCGCCGATCACGGCCCTTTCCTTCTCCGACAGCGGTTCGAACGCGGTGAATGTATTGATATTATCCCGTACCTGCGTAAGATCGCTCATCCCGGAAAGTACGGTCATGATTCCGGGCATGGAGGCTGCATATCTTAATGCCCATGACGCTATGGACGCATCGGGCTTAAGGGCTCTTAACCTATCCTCAAGCTCCGGCTTAAGCCTTGCAAGGGTTCCTCCCTTTACCGGCTCCATGATGATCATCGGGATATTGCGCTCTCTCAGTATTTCATACAGAAGGCCCGATCTTACCACCGGATTGTTCCAGTCGGCGTAATTCAGCTGGATCTGTACAAATTCCGTCTCCGGATGCTCATCAAGTACCCTTTCAAGAAGCTCCGGATCTCCGTGAAAGGAAAAACCGAAGTGCCTTATCCTGCCCTCTTCCTTCTTCTTAAGCCCCCAGTTAAAGCAGTCCAGCCGTTCATAGGTGTCAATGTTGCCGTTTTCTATGGAATGCAGCAGGTAGAAATCGAAATATTCAACCTTAGCCCTCTCAAGCTGCTCATTAAAAATGCGGTCCCTGTCCTCCTTTGTCCTCAATTCCCACGCAGGCAGCTTTGTGGCCAGCATAAAATCCTCTCTTTTATACCTTTTTACCAGCGCTTCTCCCGCTTCCACCTCTGACAGGCCGCTGTGATAAACATAAGCAGTATCAAAATAATTCATTCCGGCCTCCATACAGGCATCCACCATCCGGCATACCTCTTCATGGTCTATCACGCCGTCCTTCTCCGGAAGCCTCATAAGTCCGAACCCGAGTCCCGGCATAGCACTTGTATCGATCATCCTTATCCTCCTTTTTAAAGGGTACACTCTTTTGCCGCTTTCAGCGGTCCAAACTTATTCGATATCTCCTCGCACATATCGAATTGTCCCGTCACAGTATAGGAATCAAGTGTAAACTCTTAATTCATTTACCGTATGCATTTAATTATAGCAAAAGATGTACATGATTCCAATTATTGTTTTAATTTGAAGACAAAGGGCCTCAAAAAATATCTACAGAACTGCCGGCTTTTATCGGATGATTTTTGGTAATCGTTACACTTAAGTCTCCAAATCTCAAAGGACCATTAAAGCCCCATTTTATGCAGGTATACGAAGTTACGAAAACCATTGTCTTCAGTATTGATTTTTGGCGCCTTTGTCTCTATAATGCGGTCTTACCCGGCAGGGAGGTGTGAGCCTGTCCCCTCCGGCTCACTGCCCGGGGAATAAAAACGCTCCGAAGGGTGTATCGAAGGGAGGCCTGATTTAATGGTAAGCTGTGTATTGTCCGGTGGGATAAGAGGCATAGAATGCTTTCTCGTCCGTGTTGAGGCAGATATATCGGAGGGTATGCCTGTATTTGAGCTTGTAGGGTACCTCGGGAGCGAGGTCAGGGAGGCCAGGGAAAGGGTAAAGACCGCTCTCAAAAACTCCAAACGGCAGCTCCCGCTTAAGCACCTGACGGTAAACCTCGCTCCCGCGGATATACGAAAATCAGGCACCGGATATGATATGCCCATGGCCGCGGCTATCCTCCACGCTATGGGAGAGATCCCTCAGGGCAGCACCGATGATACCCTTTTTGCCGGTGAACTCATGCTTTCAGGGGAATTTGCCGCCATAAACGGGATACTCCCCATAGCCCTTGAGGCAAAGCGGAACGGTATAAAGCGGCTCATAGTTCCATCCGGCAACGCACCGGAGGCCTCGGTGGTGGACGGTCTGAGTGTTTACGGCATAAAGGATCTTACGGAGCTTGTATCCTTCTTAAACGGAGAGACAGTGATCGAACCTGAAAAGGAGCCTCCCGTCTTTTTTGCCGAGGACAGCGGAGCGGACCTTAAGTATGTAAACGGCCAGAAGCTGGTAAAAAGAGGGATCGAGATAGCTGCCGCCGGAATGCACAATGTGCTGATGGTAGGTCCTCCCGGGGCCGGCAAATCCATGCTTGCAAAATGCATACCCGGCATACTTCCTCTTCTTACAAAGGAGGAATGCCTGGAGGTATCCTCCATATACAGTGTGGCCGGGGCTCTAAATAACCGCAGAATAGTCAGCAGGAGGCCATTTATGGCTCCGCATCATACCGTTACCGAAACCGGAATGACGGGCGGCGGCGCGGGAATGAGGCCGGGCTGCATATCCCTGGCCCACAGAGGAGTACTCTTCCTCGATGAAATGCCTGAATTCTCCAGAAATGCCCTCGAATCTCTGAGACAGCCGCTTGAGGACGGCAGGATAACCATTACGAGATACCGGGGAAGTCTTTCATATCCTTCGGATTTCATGCTCGTTGGCGCCATGAATCCCTGCCCCTGCGGGGCCTACCCCGATCTCAGCCGCTGCTCCTGCACCCGGAATGAAATAAAACGCTATGCGGAAAGGCTCTCAAGGCCTCTGCTTGACAGGATAGACATATGTATAAACGTTGAAAGGCTTGAATACAGGGAAATGTTCAATAAAAGCGAGAATGAGAGCTCGGCGGAGGTCAGAAAAAGAGTATGCGCCGCTCATTCCCTGCAGCAGGAAAGGTTCAGGGATATGCCAGGCGTTTATTTCAATTCGCAGATGAGCCCGGGTGATATAAAAAGGTTCTGTGCCCTTAATGAGGAGGAGGAACAATTCCTCTGTAAAATGGCCGAGGGACTTGGCATCTCCGCAAGGACATATCACAAGGTACTTAGGGTGGCAAGGACCATCGCGGATCTTTCAGGCTTAGCCGATATCACAATGGACTGCCTTACGGAGTCACTGTTTTTCAACCGGATGTACGGGAGCCAATAGCAAATTACGAGAACCACCACACAGACTCGCGAAACCCTGAAAAGCGGGTTTTGCTCGTTATCTTATGGCACCGTGGAATACCGGTGCTCATAAGATACATTACGAGAATCACCACATAGACTTGTAAACCAAAAGGAGCTGTATGAGAAACGATGATATACTGTATGATTACTGGTGGGCCAGTCTGGGAGGTAATTATAATATCCCCCTCTGCCGTATAGCCTTTGAGGCGGGCGGTACCAGACGGCTTTACAATATGGACAGAAAGCAGCTTGTAAAGCTTCGGGGTGTAAGCGAAAAGCTTGCCGGCCTTATCGCAGAGCACCGTGAGGGCTTCGATAAAGCTTCGGAATACTCCGGCTGCCTTGAAAAGGGTATAAGCTTTATCCCCTTCTATTCCGCAAGGTTCCCTGAAAGGCTCAGGAAAATAAGCGGACACCCCTTTGCCATATTTGTAAAGGGGGAGCTTCCCTCTGATGACAGGCCCTGCGTTGCCATTATAGGCGCCAGAGACTGCTCCGAATACGGAAGAAGGACGGCAGATGAGCTTGGGAGTGCGCTTGCGGGGTACGATATCTGCGTGGTCAGCGGAATGGCCCTTGGGATAGATGGGACCGCACAAACGGCCTGCCTTAATGCGGGAGGATATTCCCTGGGGATACTGGGCTGCGGTGCTGATGTGTGTTATCCCGAGGCAAACCGGGAACTTTATGACAGGCTCTGCCTTCAGGGCGGCATAATCTCCGAATACGGGCCCGGTACCAGGCCAAAGGCCTGTTTGTTTCCCGCGCGCAACAGGATAATCTCTGCCTTCAGCGATGTAGTAGTGGTGGTGGAGGCAAGGCTCAGGTCAGGGACATGCATCACCGTTGACATGGCTCTTGAACAGGGAAAGGACGTCGCAGTAGTGCCCGGGCGGATAACCGACCCCTTAAGCGCCGGCTGCATAAGGCTTTTGAAGCAGGGAGCGGTCCCTGTAGCCTCCGCTGAGGATATCGTCAGTCTCATAGTATCCTCCTATAATGAATATCCCGGGCTTTTAAATAAAGCGGCAGGAACAGACCGGCAGGAGGATGATAATAAGGACATCAAAGACTCTCCTGCTTCCGCTCCCGCTGAAGAAACGTCTCTTTCTCCGGAAGAAAGGCGGCTCTTCGGAGTACTGGATTATTATGCAAAGAGTGCGGATAAGCTATGTGATGAAAGCGGACTGGGAATACCGGAATTTATGAATGCGGTCATGCAGCTTAAGATAAAGGGATTTGTAAAGGAACTGGGAAAGGACTGCTTTGTCAGGGTTCTTTAGGCGATCATACCGCAGCAGTGGCGCGAATCTCCGTGTTTTTTTGTTTATATGCCCGGACGGGGCCCGTCCCCGTCCGAAACGGGCGGCAGATCGGCTCTCGATCTTTCAAAGATCTCATCCTTCTGCCGTTCCATTTCCTTAAGCCTTTGCATCAGCCTTGGATATGTCAGTCGATCCTTGATAATAAAATATACCGCAGCCGCCAGAAGGAAAAGCGAAAGCACCGTGGAAAAGACATGTGAAACTCCAAGTGCCGGCAGAGCCTTATAGACTGTAGCCGCACTTCCCATAAGGGAAACGATCGTCCTGAGAAAAGAAAGATGAGTCTGTTCAATGGACAGCCTGCTGGATTGGAAAGACAGATTCGTCCTTAGCATTGACAGCCCCGTACGGTCATATGAAAGCTCTGTTCTCTCCTGCGCCAGCTCCTGCTCAAGGCTGACCACCGTCTGATCCTTTTCCATATCCCTCTTCTCCTGCACCGATCTGCTTACAGGCTTATTCGACATTTGCGAAGCAAATATCGAATCGGTTCGTGTGCTTATCTTCCGACCTTCCATTTTTCCTTCAGAAGCCTCTCAAACTCCTCAACGGGTATTGGCTTTGAATAATAAAATCCCTGGGCTATGTCACAATGGATATTCCTGAGGAAATCCAGCTGCTCCTTAGTCTCAACTCCCTCGGCTATGACCTTGAGCCCTAACTGCTTTGCCATCCTCACAGAGGCTTCCACTATTATCTTTCCTCTGTCTGTGGCCATGATCTCATCAAGGAAAAAACGGTCTATCTTTATTACATCGATCGGAGCCTTCCTCAGCATATTAAGCGAGGAATAACCTGAACCGAAGTCGTCCATCAGCACCCTGTAGCCCCGTTTCCGAAGCTCCTCCATCTCACCGAAAAGGCCCTGGGCATCCTCGACAAAAAGGTTCTCCGTTATCTCGATCTCTAAGAGATGCTTGTCTATTCTGTATTTTTTCGTAAGGTCGTCAAGGATCGAGGGGATATTAACCGTTCCTATATTGAGCCTCGATACGTTGACGGAAACAGGAAAATAATAGCCTCTTTTATTAAGTCTCTTGATGTAGGCGCTGGCGCGCTCCCACATATAGCGGTCAAGGTTCATTATGAAGCCGTTGTTCTCAAACAGCGGAATGAACCTTCCCGGCACCATGACTCCCTTTGTAGGATGCTCCCACCTTACAAGGGCCTCTGCCCCGTAAAGGGTCTCGTCGGCTATGTTTATCTGGGGCTGGAGATACATGACAAACTCATTATTGACAAGAGCCGTCTGCATTTCGTTCTCGATCTCCTGCTGTTCTCTGAGCTTAAGCCTTATTTCGTCATCATAAACGGCATAGTTTGAGAGCATCGAGCCCTTTATCTGCTTCTTTACGGCCCTTGCGCGGTCACACATGAGCCTTACGGGAACACTCCTGTCATTTATCTTGTAGATCCCGAAGACCAGCGAAACCGAGACCTCCATCTCCTCATCCTTCTGTACCGCCGTGGTAAGCTCATCCATGAATACCACAAAATCCCTGTCAGAATCGTAGGTAAGGAGCACACTGAAAACATCCGCCTGATAACGCTTTCCTATACAGCCGGGAGGAAGACACCTTCTTATGATGGTTCCGACACGCCTGATGACCCTGTTTCCCACCTCAATGCCATGCCTGTCGTTGATCAGACGGAAACGGTCTATATCAATGGATACAATGGCACATTTCCTGTCCTCCCAGAGATAAATAAGCTCCTCTACCCTCTGATAAAAGGTCTCGCTGTTAAAGAGCCCTGTCAGCGAGTCATACTCGGCCCTGTACTCCATCTCCTGCTTTATCTTCATCTCGGAATCGACATTCTGGAAGGTCCAGAGGTAGCGCACCGGCTTACTGTCTATTCCGAGCAGAGCCTGGGCTATTACGGTATACCATATGGCGACTCTGTATTTATTATAAAGCCTTATCGTAAGCTTCTGATTTTTGCCCTGCCTGATCTCTTCCTTGAAAAGGTCGAATTTTTCCTTATCATCCTCATGACATCTGAGTGAATTGATAAGCGACCACTCGTCCGTAAGAAGCTTCCTGTTGATAGGGAATATCTCATCCAACATCGGGCTCAGGTAATGCTCCTTCTCGGCAACGCTGTACTCGTAAACCAGGATGCCTACCATTTCGTTGACATTTTCGTGCCTTTCATTGGTAAGCGCCATTTCTCTCATGATCTCGCTCTTCTGGCGCATTATCTCATGCTTTACCTTGGTCTCCATCTCCTCAAGGCGGTGCCTTTTGTATTCATTAACGTCAAGACATATGATCATCGTCCTCCCGGAAGCCTGATCGATGAACACAGAATAGATGTTGTACCACCTGTATTCATCATCCACGGTAAGCATCCGCACCTCCCTTGCAAGAAGGTTGACACCCTGCTTTTTTATCTGCCTCAGATACCTGGGATCCGTGGCCTCGAAGAAATCGCCCCTGTCCTCCGGATGCACAACATTTTCCATGAAATACTCCCGGAGGTTCTTATAGTTTGTTATCCTGATATCCATTATGCTTTTCAGGTTCTTTTCCTTCATACGGATACAGGTGTTTCTGGTAAGATCCACATCCCATATGAGATTGAGCATATAGACCATTGCGTTTCTGATCCTCTGCTCACTCTCTTTTATGGCAGCGTCCTGCTTCTCCACATCCTCCCTGATGGAGGAGTTTACATAAATACTCTTTCCGTTTCTTAAGGTGATCTTTGTAGACCTTACGGGGGTAACGCTCCGTAACGAAGGCGAGTAGACCTCTCCGTCCACCGAGCCCAGATTACCTGACATCTGTAAAAGAGGACAGTCCGGACATTGTTCATCGTAATTTTTATACGCCCTGTAGCATAAATGTCCCGTCTGCTCCCCGAAGCGTTCATCTAATTTATCGTTCTGGAATATTATCTTGAACTTGTCATCTATGGCATAGGCAAAGGCGCTCATCGGATCAAGGATGTTCATGACGAGCTCCATCTCCTTTGTGCTTAGGATAGGATCCGGAAGCTTTTCCACCCTCTGCATAAGCTCGTTATACAGGCTGAAGCTTCCCTTCTCGGCACGCTTTGCGTCCTTAAGGGCGATAAGGCCTCTTTCAAAAAGCTCCTCCGCGGAAAGCTTGCCGTCCTTAAGGTACACTATACCTATGCTTACGGTAAGCTTGGTTTCCTGTGAAAGATCATCCCAGACCTCCTTCACGGCCTGAGTGACGGCTATGGAGCGCTCTACAAGTATCCCGGTATATCTGACTCCCTTCATAAACACGGCAAAGCGGTCCTGCTCTATCCTGCCTATGATGTCAGAGCCCCTGAAGGCGCGCTTTAATATCCTTGAAACCTCCATCAGCACACCCTCGGCACCTATTTCACCGTTTAACTCCTTCCATTCCTGAAAATCATCAATATCTATGACAAGCAGAGACGGAAGTACGTTTTCAGGCACCTCAGCAAGGTAAGCATCCACCTGCTGCATAAAGGTCTTGCGGTTGATAAGTCCGGTAAGGCCGTCCCTGGCGCTCTCTTCGTCTATCTGCTTCTTTCTTTCATCATCTACATAGGTCAGAGTTCCGTATAATACCCTGTCGCCGTCCTTTTTCCTTTCGGTCCTGCCCTTAAGCTGATACCAGAAATATTCCCCGCTCATGTCTAAGAAGCGGAGATAATCCATCTTAACCTTATCATCCTCAGGGGGAATCGTAAAAAAAGAAATGGCCTTCTCGGCATCCTGCGGAAAGACCTTTCCGCGGATCTCTATATTGGAAGTAAACTGATTGACATTTAAGGCAATAGGAATATACCTTTCCACGTTTTTGGAAAAGCTGATGGAATCTGTCCTTAAATCATACTGGAACACGATGGTATCGCTCATATCCATCGCATTCTGAAACAGCTCCTCACTTAGTTTATGCATACTTCCTCCCGCATCCCTGCCTTTAATCATAGTGAACGTATTTATGCTCATTAACACAAATAACTGCCAGTTACTGAAATGTATAACGAGTGAACGCAGCGATAAAGAGATCTGAAAACCGCGCTCAATTGTGTTCACGAGTATAATTCGCTTACTACATCTGCCATCCGTGACCGTAAATAAGGGAAATGATCTACCGTAAATGCACTAACGCATAACTTTCATAAATCCCCTTTCCAAAAACAAAGCCGTAATCAGACAATATGAAATGAAAATATCTTATGGCACCGTGGAATACCGGTGCTCATAAGATGGGTTATTAAAACCACCACATAGACTCGCGAAACCCTGAAAAGCGGGTTTTGCTCGTTATCTTATGGCACCGTGGAATACCGGTGCTCATAAGATACATTATAACCCCTAACTGATCAAAAGTCTATAAGCATCGGGCTCAGTCCTCCGGTCTTTGGTAAAACCTGCCTATCACTCTTTCTGTCTTTAACACATTTACAAATGCGGCGGGATCAGTTTTTTTAACTTCCCTGACTATGCTTCCGGCCTCAGCATTGGAAACGACAGAATAGACCACGCTCTTCTCCCTGTGCTCATATGACCCCTCCCCCTCGAGTATGGTGGCCGCATGGTTGCTGAGCCTTGATATCTCCATACACACCTCATCAGGCATCGTTGTCACTATGAAAAGCGTAGCCTGCTGATATTTCCTGTAAAGGGTACGGATGGCGGCGGTCGAAGCATACTGAAAAATAATCGAATAAAGAGCCTTGTCCCAGCCAAACAAAAGACCCGCCGTCAGTATGATGACCCCGTTTATGATAAGCGTCAGGTTGAAGGAATCAATCCCTCTCTTTTCTGAAAGATAGATAGATATGAAATCCGTTCCTCCGCTGGTGGCATCCATTAAGAGGCAGAGACTTATGGCGGCTCCGTTGATGAGCCCGCCGAAAACACTGATCAGCAGTATATCTCTCGTGACCGGAGAATACGGGATAAGATCAGCCAGGATACCCGTCAGGACTATCACATAGCAGGAAAGCATGGTAAAGCGTTTTCCTATGTAACGAAAGCCGATATATACGGGGAAGGCATTGATTGCAACATTGATCAGCGTGTAGGGAAGAGCTATCCCCAGAAAGCTCTGAGCCACCTCCTGTATCAGGATCGTAAGACCGCTTGCTCCACCGGGTATCAGTCCTCCGGTGCGGACAAAGGTCTTGATGTTAAGAGCCATAATAAAGGAAGCTATCGTAGTCATGATGATCCTGACCGGCATGCTGGTCCGTCTGATCGTATATTCCCCATTATTCATAATGTCGTTACCCATGAGTATCCGAAAACTCTATGACGGCATTCTCCGAAGCCGGAGCCACCGGCTTATAGTCCGGAAAAAGCAGCATGATCGCCAGAATGAAGCCGCCCGTGAAAATAAGCGCAAGCAGAATAAGAGTGACTGTCACCACCTTCCTTCTGAAACGCGAGTGTACGACCGAGGGATCCTCCTGTCTTTCTCTGTAATGGCCTCCGCCATATGCCCTTCTGTCCCAATCTGCCAAATTAGCCGCTCCTTTTCCTGTAATGCCCGCAAACCGGTTTCAAATATCCGGGAGTCTAAAGCACCTTTTGCCCCTGACATCATCATATGTCGTAACCGAAGGCTGCTTCACAGCCTTTTGTCGGGCGACCCGCCATACGCAGGCCCGCTTATCTGATGTCTCCCCCGTATTTGCTCTTAAACCGGGACTTGTCCTCATACATTGCCTTATCCGCCCTCTTAAAAACAAATTCCGCGGAAAAGTCGTCTGATGCGTTTTCTGCCATCCCAACCGCGGCGGAATACCTCTGATTAAGGGGCTTGTCCTCCTGCTCGTAGGAGGCTTCAAAGCTTTTCCTGAGCTCACCCAGGATCTTCTTGCGATTTGAATAGTCGCAGCTTTCAAGTACCGCCACAAATTCATCCCCGCCGATCCTGTATACGGGAGAATGCTTAAAGGCCTCACAGATCATGTGACAGCATCCTCTGATATACTGATCTCCGGCCTTATGCCCGAACTCATCGTTCACACTCTTTAAGTGGTTCATGTCTACCATGACCATTGCAAAGTTAAGCCTCCCTTCCCTCAGGCCCTCATTCAGTTCCTCCAGCTTCAGGAGATATGCCGCCTTATTGCCCACTCTGGTGAGAGGATCCTTGTAGGTCTCCTTGCTCAGCTGCCCTATTCTCTCATCACGATCCTTAAGGTCGTTTTCCACCTTCTGCTTATCCTCTCTGAGCGTGAGCATATCGTTCAGGTAGTCCAGGATGTTGATCTGCATGCTCCTTATTCCATTATATATCTCACCTATCTCGTCATTTCTTTTTATATCCAGATCGATAACACCCGCTTCTTCATAGCTTAGGTGCTCTGCGGGGGTGAACTTTTTCATTTCCGATGTCATCCTGTTTAAGGGTATGACTACCGACCTGTTGATGAACAGAACGGCCGCAATAAGGACAACGGAGGTAAACACAATGGAACCCATGACAAGGACTATGAGCAGCCTTCTCCTTTCCGCCATGACATCATCCATTCCCACATCACAGCCCACGATGCATACGCACTCGCCATCTGAGGAATACACGGGCTTGAAGTCGGAGCACAGCCACCCCCAGTCGCCATTTGAGATAGTAGGCTCGGGAAGCTGTGAGATATCCATTCCCAGATACTCAGCCTCTCTTTCCTCATAATACCCGGTCTCATAGATGGGATTTTCCTTGTCGTCCACCAGATACATGTCATATTTGGCATCCGCATCACCGTGCGCAACGACATAGATATATTTAACCTCCTCCATATTCTCCAGGTACTCCGTGATCCTGTCACGGATATCGCTGTAGGAATCCCACAGGCCCTTTTCCCTGAGATAATCCTCTATTATCTGTTCATTGTCCTCTTCCACCGCTCTTTCCCGAAGCTTTTGATACTCCTCAGAGGCCGCAGCCTCCTTAAGCTCCTTAAGAAAGTCCCCATCTACCATGGATGCGAAATTACGGGCATTATCGGCGGTCGTCTGCTTATAATACCGGTCTATCTGATTGGCCCCGGTGCGAAAGGCTATCGCGGAGGAGCCTGCGGCAACAGCAAGTACGGTCAATGTCACGAATATATACATTTTCATTGCTATGCCTGATCTTCTCACTGAAGCGCCTGCCCGTTTTTCCATAATGATCCTTAACGCCCTCCTGTACCTACTGTACTACCCGTCATTTCCTTCCGGTGTTTTTACCATAATAACAAAATTGCCTGCCGTAATCAAGTATCGCAGCGGCACGGCCGCACCTTAATGCGTAAGCCGGTAATGGTTCACCCTTCGGGCGAACCGTTACGCTTGCTTGACATAAGAGGTGAATGGTGCTATTGAATAAGGGTGACTTACAGTAAACGACAGGATTGATAAGGAGACTGAATGCAGCAGCTTTCGCTTTTTGATAAGGAACCCGAGGAACCACTGGCATCAAAGCTTCGTCCAAAGAGCCTTGATGATTATGTAGGGCAGAGTCATCTGCTCGGAGAAGGCAAGGTCCTTCGCCGTCTGATAGAACGGGATCAGATCACCTCCATGATCTTCTGGGGACCTCCCGGTGTGGGAAAGACGACCCTTGCAAATATCATCGCCAATCACACAAATGCCGCCTTTCTAAACTATTCGGCTGTGGTAAGCGGCATAAAGGAGATAAAGACGGTCATGGAACGGGCCGAGGAAAACCGTCAGTTCGGCTCCAGGACCATAGTTTTCGTAGACGAGATACACCGTTTCAACAAGGCCCAGCAGGATGCTTTTCTGCCCTTTGTCGAAAGGGGCACCATAATACTGATAGGCGCCACAACAGAGAATCCCTCCTTTGAGATCAACGGCGCTCTGCTGTCAAGATGCCGCGTCTTCGTGCTTAAGGAGCTTGACAGCGCTGACATCGTCAAGGTCCTGACAAAGGCTCTTAAGGATCCAAAGGGCTTCGGAAACCAGGATATCGAAATATCCGATGATATAACACAGGCCATCGCGGTCTTTGCAAACGGCGATGCCAGAGCCGCACTTTCTACCCTTGAGATGGTGATACTCAACTCTGAGATCGATGAAAACGGTAAGATCACCGTTACGAAGGATTCCTTTGAACAGTGTACGGGAAGAAAGGCTCTGCTCTATGATAAAAAGGGTGAAGAGCATTATAACCTTATATCCGCCCTTCATAAATCGATGCGCAACTCCGATCCGGACGCTGCCCTTTACTGGCTTGCAAGGATGCTTGAGGCCGGCGAGGATCCCCTGTATATAGCAAGGCGGATAGTCCGCTTCGCCGCCGAGGACGTGGGGCTTTCGGACCCTGATGCTCTGACCCTTGCCGTTTCGGCCTTTCAGGCCTGCCACTTTATCGGGATGCCGGAATGCAGCGTCCATCTCTCTGAGGCCGCGGTCTATATGTCCTTAGCTCCCAAATCAAACGCAATGGAAACAGGCTATATGACCGCCAGGGAGGACGCCCTTAAAAGCCTTGCGGAGCCTGTTCCCCTCATCATAAGAAACGCCCCCACAAAGCTCATGAAGGAGCTCGATTACGGAAAGGGCTATATGTATGCTCACGATTATGAGGAGAAGCTCACCGCAATGCAATGCCTTCCCGACACCCTTAAGGATCGGGAATACTACGTTCCCACTTCTGAAGGCCGCGAAGCGGAATTTAAAAAAAGGCTTGGAGAGATCAGGAAATGGAAGCGGGAGCATTACGGCTCTTAACAGGGAAGCATCATCCCGATACAGGCATATGAAAACAGCAGTTAATTAAGTTCACGGGCACAGGTTAATGACATGGCTTTACAGCAGGAATCTTGAAAAAACATAGTTTCCGTAGTCTGTACCCTTATCCGTCAGAAACACACGATCCTTAAGGATGCTTATGAGCCCCTGCGCCCTGAGCCTCTCAAGCTCTTCCCCGTATATTTCCCGAAGGCTTACCCCAAAGTCGGCATAAAAGGAGGACATACTCACTCCCTCCCTCATCCGAAGTCCCAGGAACATGGTCTCCTCCATCCTGTCCTTCCCGGAAAGGGACAGCGCTTCTGCTATGGAGGAGCGCTCCCCGGAGGCCCTGAGATAGGTCCTCATATCATCGGTATTCTTATATCTTGTCTCGTTTATAAGGCCGGAGGCGCCAAGCCCGAGGCCGAGATAAGGTATGCGCTTCCAATACGAGGTGTTGTGACGGCTTTCAAAGCCCGGCTTTGCAAAATTGGATATCTCATAGTGTCCGTAGCCAAGGCCCGTAAGCGTATCCCTGACCTGCCAGTAAAGACTCCTCTCCTCTTCCTCAGAGGGAAGGAGCTTTTCCCCCTCCCCTGTATACATATCATAAAAGGGCGTTCCCTCTTCTATAATAAGGCTGTAGGCGGAAATATGATCGGGAGAAAGCTCCTTAAGCAAACATAATGTAGTATTCAGCTTTTCCCCTGTCTGCCCGGGAAGAGCCGTCATTATATCAACATTGATGTTTGAAAACCCGGCCTCTCTGGCCGATTCAAAGCAGGCCTTGAAAGCCTCGCGGTCGTGTATCCTGCCAAGAAGCCTGAGCTCATCCTCATTTGCGGACTGAAGCCCTATACTCAGGCGGTTAATGCCAAGCTCCGAAAGGCCCTTAAGCTTCGTAAGCTCCCCGACTGCCGGATTTATCTCGATCGTTATCTCCGTGGCTTCGGAGAAGGGACCGTATATTTCATCTAGTTTACATAATATTTTATTTATGTAAACAGTATCGAGGCAGCCCGGAGTCCCGCCTCCTATGTAGATACTGCCGATCTGCGCGTCCCCTGCCTCGATCCCGAATTTTGCGGCAGCTCCATCGATCTCCCGTAAAAGTGCCTCGACATAGGCGCTCTTTTCCTCCTCGCCGGCTGGAAAGGACAGGAAATCACAGTACAGGCATTTTCTCACACAGAAGGGAATATGCACATATATCCCCAGGGGCATTTTTTTATGGCCCCCTTCAGGCCTTCTACTCCCCGTCAAGCTTAAGCACCGACATAAAGGCCTTCTGAGGTATCTCGACGCTTCCTATCTGGCGCATCCTCTTTTTGCCTTCCTTCTGTTTTTCCAGAAGCTTCTTTTTACGGGTGATATCTCCTCCGTAGCACTTGGCCAGAACGTCCTTTCTCAGCGCCTTTATCGTCTCCCTTGCGATTATCTTTCCTCCTACCGCTGCCTGTATGGGGATCTCGAAAAGATGCCTCGGTATCTCCTCCTTAAGCTTTTCGCACATCCTCCTTCCCCTTTCATAGGCAGTATCCGAGTGTACGATGAAGCTTAAGGCATCCACCTCCTCGTGGTTAACGAGGATATCGAGCCTGACAAGGGTCGCTCTTTCATAGCCCTTCAGATCATAATCGAAGGAGGCATAGCCTCTGGAGCGCGATTTCAGGGCGTCGAAAAAGTCATAAATTATCTCGTTAAGCGGAAGCTCATATTTCAACAGAGCCCTTGACTGCTCTATATATTCCATACTGACGTATCTTCCGCGCCTCTCCTGGCACAGCTCCATTATAGGCCCCACAAAATCCTTAGTGACCATGATCTCCGCGGATACCACGGGCTCCTCCATATAATCGATCTCAGAGGGATCCGGAAGGTTTGTCGGATTCGTAAGATCGATCACCTCGCCGTTTGTCTTATGGACCTTATAGATAACACTGGGGGCCGTAGTAACCAGATCAAGGTTATACTCTCTCTCAAGCCTCTCCTGTATCACCTCAAGATGGAGGAGGCCCAAAAAGCCGCACCTGAAGCCAAAGCCAAGTGCAACGGAGGTCTCAGGCTCATAGTTCAGAGAGGCATCATTCAGCTTGAGCTTTTCCAGGGCATCCCTCAGATCAGGATATTTTGCCCCGTCTGCGGGGTATACTCCGCAGTATACCATGGAAAGCACCTTCTTATAGCCCGGCAGCGGCTCGCTGCAAGGGCGGTCGGAGCCTGTGACCGTATCTCCGACTGCGGTGTCGCTGACATTTTTTATGCTGGCAGTAAAATAGCCCACCATGCCTGCCCTCAGCTCATCGCAGGGTATGAACTGACCGGCGCCGAAATAACCCACCTCTACCGTTTCAAAGGAGGCCCCGGTAGCCATCATCCTTATCGGGGTACCCTTTTTTATGGTCCCGTCCATCAGCCTTATAAACACGATGGCTCCCTTATAGGAATCGTATATCGAATCAAAAATGAGCGCTCTGAGCGGCGCATCAGGATCTCCGGTGGGTGCCGGGATCTTTTTTACCACCTGCTCAAGCACCTCATCTATGCCGATACCGTTTTTTGCCGATATCCGCGGCGCGTCCTGAGCCTCGATCCCGATAACATCCTCTATCTCCGCCACTACCCTGTCGGGCTCCGCGCTGGGAAGATCTATCTTGTTGATCACGGGAAAAACGTCAAGATCATGGTCAAGCGCCAGATAAACATTTGCAAGAGTCTGTGCCTCTATACCCTGAGCGGCATCCACCACAAGGATGGCTCCGTCGCAGGCCGCAAGGCTCCTTGAGACCTCATAATTGAAATCCACATGGCCGGGAGTGTCTATGAGGTTAAAGCAGTATTCGTTGCCGTCCTTTGCCTTATATATGGTCCTTACGGCCTGTGCCTTTATCGTTATGCCTCTTTCCCTCTCAAGGTCCATGTTGTCAAGGACCTGAGCCTGCATCTCACGGCTCGTCAGAAGCCCGGTGCTCTCTATTATCCTGTCCGCAAGAGTGGATTTACCGTGATCGATATGCGCGATTATACAAAAGTTCCTTATCCTGTCCTGATCCGTATATGACATTCTCTCCTCCATGCCTGGGCCGATCTGCCTGCCGCAGCGGCTGTATTTCCACACGACCGGTAACGGGCCGTGAAGACCTGACCGGTTTTACTATGAATCCTAACGTAACAGTTCACCGAAGGCTTAGCTGTTACATTATAACTGTTTTAGGTCACCTGGTAAATATGATATCATGCATTATTTTCCACTTGACAACTCGGAGTTTTGTCTCTAAAATATCAGAGTATGTGTGAACGGTTGAGCAAAGCCTACGCATTTTATAGTCTTGGGTAATAGGAGGAAAGGTCATGGCTAACATTAAATCTGCGAAGAAGAGAATTCTTGTGATTCAGAAGAAGACTGAGCGCAATAAGGCTATCAAATCTAAAGTTAAGACATATATCAAGAAGGTCTATGCTGCTATCGATGCCGGCGACAAGACTGCCGCTTCCACGGCTTTGAACAATGCGATCTCGGAAATCAGCAAGGCGGCTACCAAGGGCGTGTACCATAAGAATACTGCGTCCCGGAAGATCTCCCGTATGACAAAGGCTGTTAACGCGATCTCATAGTTGCGGGAAACGGATCTATCCGGTCCGTTTGCATTTGGCAGACAGCATCCCTTTTAACTATAGAAGATAAAGAATCATTACAGCCCGGCAGCGATGCCGGGCTGTTTATCTGCGCCTCATTCGTCGATATAATCGTCGTTGTAATCCTCCTCTTCCCCTCCGAATACGCTTTCAAAAAACCTTCCAATGGGATTTTTCTTTTTCTGCTCCCCTTTTCTGCTTTCCTTCCTTTCCGTATCCGCAGGCCTTGCCTCATGGGAACCGGCGTCCTCCGTCCTCTCCTTCCTGACGCTCCCGTCAGGAGCCAGGACCTCGCTTACCACGCCCTCATCCTCAAGAGGCGTGCTCAGGGGAGAAAGCCTTCTCACCAGATCCTCGTTTACCCTGATATCGGCTCTCGGCTGCGCGCTTATGGTCACATCCCCTTCGGGACTTATGTCCACATAATCGCTTACGGCCTCGTCAACTATCCTTAATACCTTCCGCCTTGCGCCTCCCGGGGCTTCAGCCGGAGTCTCCCTTGCAGCCTTATAAGGCACCCCCTCAGCCTCTGGCAGGGCTCTTTTCTCGGCTGTATTCTTTCCGGCGCCCTCAAGGACGATATCGCCTATGAAGCCGCTTTTGGGATCGTAAAGCTCACTCTCCTTCGTTTCCTTTCTCTCGTTTTCAAGCTTTTCCCTCATTTCCGCAAGAGACCCTGCTCTCAGGCCCGAGGCCCTGGACTTGATCTTCTGGGGCTGCCTGTTTATTATCCTGACATTATTGCCGCCATCCCCCGAGGACCTCGTATGCTTTGTCTCTCCGCGCTTATCGATAGGCGGAGTGTGAATGACCCTTATCATATTCTTTATCTCATCCTCAAAGGGTTCTATAGTCTCAGTCTGGGCATCGGGAGCAAGGGAGACCTTTTTGGAGGTACCCTCCTTTATCCTCTGTTCGGTGATCATCCTGGGACTTGCTGAGGCCCCGGAGGTCTTTTCCGCCTCGTATTCGGAAGGGCCCTGCATCCTTATATCCTTCTCGAAGGGATACTTTACATCAAAGGCCTCCCTCAGACTGTCCATAAGCTGCAGCATCCTTATGGTTTCATAATGAGGCATTTCCCTGCACTCAAGGGAGCCTTCCTTTATGGCCTGCATCGAAGCCATTATCTCGTATTCATAGCCGGTTATCTGGACAGGCGCGGCATACTCCGCCACGACCTTCCTGTCCAGGTTGTATACACGTATCGACTCGTAATTATTGATATTTTCGATCTCTATATAGCCGCCGGTCCCGAAAATAAAGCCTCTTCTGTCTGTCTGCGCAAGCATCGTGGAGAAAAGATCCGCCATCCTTCCGTCCTGGTAGGTCAGCATTATCGTCTCCTGAGCATCTACTCCCGAATCATATTTTGTACAGTCCGCTACTATCCCCTTTATATCATCCCCGAATACCATGGAGGCAAAATTCAGCACAAAGACTCCCAGATCAAGCAGGGCTCCCCCCGCAAGCTCCGGCTTCACCAGCCGGTCCACATGCTCAAGGGGGTACCCGAGATTTGCGCTTAAGGAGGTGGGCTTGCCTATTATGCCGCTTTTCACCACCCGGTTTATGGTCTGCCGCATGGGCATATATCTTGTCCACATGGCCTCAGTGACAAAGATGCCCTTTCTTTCCGCTATATCGAATATTTCCTGTGCCTGCCGGGCATTTACCGTAAAGGCCTTCTCGCAGATGATATGCTTGTCATGATCCAGGCACATCTTCATATGCTCATAGTGATGGGAATGCGGAGTAGATATGTATACAAGCCTGACCTCAGGGTCAGAAAGCATATCGGCATAGGAGCCGTAAGCCTTTTCAAACCCGAATTTATCCGCAAAAACACGGGCTCTGTCCTTATCCCTGGAGGCGACCGCGTAACACTGTGCCCCCTTCACGGACTGAAGTGTGGTCGCCATGGTTGTGGCCATGCTGCCCGCACCGATGAAACCGATCTTCATATACTCTCCCCCAACATCATTATATGAGCTGCCCGGCAAAAGCCCTTCGGGCTCCTCCGGCATA
>DFEA01000015.1:31258-32775 GCA_002368575.1 Lachnospiraceae bacterium UBA3814
CTGCTTCGCAGCCTTTTGCCGGTCAACTCAATCCATGATGTAAATCATCATTTTTCCAACCGAACCATGTTGTTATACACGGTCAGTCCATCCATATCCCTTAAAAACTGGGCAAACTTCGTATACTGATAGTCCCTGACGTTGAAGCGGGGAAGCTTTTTTTCTATCTTCTGCTTGACCTCCGGGAGCATCATCGTTTTGCTCGATACCGATCTGAGGATCTGCTTTACCAAAAGCTCCACATCCTCCTTCTTGACCCCGCTCTCCACCTGATACACGAGGATATCATTTCCGGAGGGAACCAGCCTTAAGGACTTATAGCTTTCAAGGAACTTGGACAGCTTGGAATAGCCGTAGTTTCTCACATCGAAATCGGCATGCCTGTTGCCGATCTTGTTCCCCAGTTCCCCGACCGTCGTATCCTTATCGTTAGCCTCATTATCGTTTATTATCTTAAGGATGGTCTCCTCTATCTCATCCCTTGATACGTTGCTTTCCTGAACGTCCTCGGCCGCAAGCATCTCCAGATACTTAAACTGCGTGCAGGAGGCTCTGAAGGCCTCAACCGTCTTCTTTTCGCCCATTCCGATAACGGTCATCCCCGCTTCCCTGAGCCTTGCGGCAAGCTTTGTGAAATCGCTGTCGGAGGAAACGATGCAGAACCCGTCCACCCTGCCTGTGTAAAGTATATCCATGGCATCTATTATCATTGCAGAATCGGTGGAATTCTTGCCCTGGGTATAGCTGTACTGCTGGACCGGAGTGATCGAGTTCTTGAGGACTATATCCTTCCAGTTGAAGGTGGCGGGATTGGTCCAGTCCCCGTAGGCCCGCTTGTAGGTCGCTATCCCGTAGCCGGACACCTCGTCAAGGATGAACTTGACATACTTGAGCGAAACATTCTCCGCATCTATCAATACCGCGAATCTTAAATTTTTATCAGCCATATATTATTCCCGGGAAGCCTCCTTTTCATGCTTCGGAACGAGCTTTTCCTTTCCTCCCATATAAGGCCTTAAGACCTCGGGGATATTAACGCTCATATCCGCGTTCAGATTGTTCTCAAGAAAGGCAATAAGCATCCTGGGAGGCGCCACTACGGTATTATTGAGGGTATGGGCAAAGTACTTCCCTTCCTTCCCGTTCACCCTTATCTTCAGTCTCCTGGCCTGCGCATCGGAGAGGTTACTGCAGGAGCCCACCTCAAAGTATTTCTGCTGCCTGGGCGACCAGGCCTCCACGTCAAAGGACTTGACCTTAAGATCCGCAAGGTCGCCGGAGCAGCACTCAAGGGTCCTGACCGGAATATCCATTGACCTGAAAAGATCGACCGTGTTCTGCCAGAGCCTGTCAAACCAGAGCTTTGACTCCTCAGGCTTACAGACCACTATCATCTCCTGCTTCTCAAACTGATGGATACGGTACACGCCCCTCTCCTCGATCCCGTGAGCGCCCTTTTCCTTTCTGAAGCAGGGCGAATAGCTGGTGAGGGTAAGAGGGAGACTGTCCTCCTCAAT